>JAHIKI010000039.1 GCA_018897435.1 Acidobacteriota bacterium
ATATGACAATCTCGGCATTCCCCACGAGCCGATGAAGCCGGTCAAAAAATGGCAAACCCATGCTGAAAATAGTGACTAAATGAATAATCAATTGCAGCACCCACGCGGTTCTTCGTCATCACACTGCGGAAGTTGGGTTAGGAATAAGAGCAGCGCCGAAGCTTCTCTCATCCCCGTGGGACAAATGAAGAATCAGCTGATGCAGCTCGTCCAGCAGGCCATGCTTCAGCCGGAAATATGGGGCCGGGATAATCCGCTGTGGAGCCATCGCATTTTGCCCACTGCCGATGGAAAATCCATGTCTGTCCGCCAGACCTTGCGCCTTCTCAACAGAAAAAAACTGTTCATTACCGCCAACTGCAACCCCCTGGCTCTGGCCATGACCGGCAGCGGTATAGCGGTTCTTGATCTAAGCCAACCGCTATATGCTCCCCTGCGCGCCATGTTCGCCGCAGCCATCGACACCGACATGCTATGCCAATTGCGGCCGCTGCCGCCGCTCCCAGCCCCCGACCTTGAATACGATTTGCTCGGCGCAGTCAATGATATTTTAAAGAAAGCGTTGCCCAGGCCTGTTCCCTGCCTGATCGCCCCCGGCCTGAACAGTGCCGACCTGTTGAAAATCGCCCTGCCGGTTCCGCTCCGCCATAGCCCGTTTTTTTTCCCGCAGCGCTTTGTAGCTGTGAATCCGGCCGGGGTGACTTTCCGGCATTTGTCCTCTTTGTACAACCGCAACCAACCCCTGGCCGTTTTCAAATTCTTGAGTCATTTGAACGCCGACCGGCTTCTGGACGCAGCCGCTAACCCGGCTCTATTGAAAAAAGCGGCACGCCGCTTGTTGAGGACATGTTCATGAACAATTTCCTCCTTGCAGCTGACAATAATAGCGCCGCCGGCTCTTTTGCCGATCTGCTGTCCGTGGACGCCGACGCCCACCTGCAGAAGCTGGCGGCCTGCATATTTCCCTCTGCCGCCCAGCTTCCCGTTGAGCTGGTACGTGCCGCCCTAAAAAGAGGGGCAACCACAGTAGACGTTCAGGTGCGGAAACGGCATCTGACCATCTGTGACAACGGGGACGGGATCAACGGCAGCCAGTGGATTTCCCTGGCCTGCGCCTTTGACTCCGGACGTAATGCCGCGGACAGGGAAAAAGCCATCGCCGCCCTGCAAAGTGCCGCCAGCCCAGGAATTGGTCTGCTGGCTGTTTCGATCCCGGGAAACCTGAGCATCAAAATCGAAAGCGCAGGCAGCGATGGCAAAAGGACCATGGATATCAAAGCCGGACATGTGCGGCAATTGGATTCTTCCGCTTGGGCCTTGGGTACCCGCATCTCGATCACCCGCAGCCAGGGCCGATCCGAGGCAGAAAAAAAATTGATCCGTGAATTGTGCGCCGCGGTTCCCCAGGATATTGTACTCGACGGCCATAAACTGGAAAAAAAGTCTTTACTGAGGAAGACCCTGGCCCAACGGGTAATCGGTCCCGGCCACGGCTCCAACCATGCCTCCGTAGCCATCCCGGCCCGAGGCGATGTTTGCAGGATATGGCTGCTGGACCAGGGCATCCCCTGGCAGGCATTCACCAGCCCTTCCTATCACGGCCTGGTCTTTGAAGCAGCCCTGGAAAGCGGTTCACCGCCATCCGCATCATGTTTTGGCATGCTGGTCAAAGCCGCCGGACAGCTTTATCAATGGCTGGCCACAAACTACATGTCCTTTCCTGAAAAATATCAGGCCCGCATCGAAGAACTCATTTTCAAAAAAGAGCGCCTCTATAGCGACCTCCAACTGCTCTCAGCCTTCACCCCTTTTCGTCTATGGCGTTCCAAGCGCCGACTGAACCTTGAGGAGTTGCGCCGCAAAGCGGAAAATGAGATCCTATACGCTCTGCCCCTTGGCAGTGATCCCGGCCTTGTTCTCGGCCGCCATGAGCAAGCTTTGCTGCTGACCCCCCTGCAAAAGGACTTTCTGCTCAACCACTTGCAACTGCCCTTGGTCACCCCGGCCATCCATATGGAAACGGCCGGCAAGCTGAAGGGAAGATTTTCCTTCTGCTTACAAAAAATGATCCGGCTCACTGCCTTACTCCCACGCCGCCTGGTTAAAATTCTGCCACCCGACCAGATGACTAGTGAAGAAAAATCTTTATGCCGTGAACTAGTGAGCCATTGGCAACACCAGCAACTTCACGATACTCCGGGGCGCCCGCCGCTCCCCCTGACCGTGGTCATGGTAGGCGGCCGCGGCCTGGCTCCTGCATTTTGGCTGCATGCAGGCCCGGACCGAGTGCTGCATATCAGACGCCGGCATCCTTTGATCCGCCAGGCGCTATGCTGTGTCCGCCGTGACCTTGCCAATAGCGAATTGATCTTTGCGGCTCTGGCTCCAGACATTTTTTGACAAGTGGCGGTTATTATTTTAAAATTACGGGAGTAATTTTTCAAAAAGAGGTAAAAAATGCCTGCATATCAAAAAATCATTTGGATCGGCTTGGGCGTGACCGTGATTGCCATTCTTGCCTTGGGTTATTTTATGTTTTTGGCTCCGCAATCCCCGCAGAAAACGCCGGTCCTGCCGGAACCGTCCGCATTGCTCAAAGCGCAGGAAGCCGCTGCTCCGGCCGTTGAGGAAGCGGATGACCCCAACATCACCCCCCTGGATCTGGATTTGGAGCAAAGCGACGGATCGGTCAGGGAACTGGTCGCTGCCGCTGATGTTCCTGACGCCTGGCGCCAATGGAGCCAGCAGAAAGACCTGGTTCGCATGGCAGTGACGGCAGTGGACAATATCGCCAATGGTCTCAGTCCGGCTGCGCAGCTGCCGTTCCTGGCCCCGGTGGACAAATTTTCAGCTATTGAAAAAAACGGGGCCTTCATTCTGGACCCCCGCAGTTTCCGGCGTTACGACCATATGTCAAACGCTTTTGTGTCCGTCTCGGTCAAGATCTGGATCACCTGGTATAAAACACTGCGCCCAACCCTGGAGAAGGCATTCAAGGAGCTGGGTTATCCCGGCATCACTTTTTCACAAAGATTGCAGCAAGCCATTGAGCAATTGCTCCAGGTGCCGTTTATTGAAAAAGACATTGAATTGGAGAAAAAGGTCCTGAGTTTTGCTTTCGCTGACGTCAACCTGGAAAATCTCAACCCGGCCCAGAAACAGTTGCTGCGCATGGGCCCAGGCAACGCGGCGCGCATTCAGAAAAAACTGCGTGAACTGGCCGCCGGCCTGAATAAGATTCGTTAAAACAATTCTGCTGAATTGGTTTTTTGGATTTTCAGTTACTTTTATATCGCTTGCGGTCCAATATTAAAAAATCAGTTAAATTTCTGCTTTTTTACTTATTCCGCCACTTTTACATCGGCGGCTTTGGGACCTTTGTCTTCCTGGATGACTTCAAAAGTAACATCCTGACCCTCTTCCAGGGTTTTGAATCCTTCCTGAGAGACGATGGCCGAATGATGGACAAAGATGTCCTTGCCGTCTTCCCCGTGGATGAAACCATAGCCTTTCTTGGCATCAAACCATTTCACTTTTCCTTTTAACATTGTTGCTTGTTCCTCGCAAATTAAGATGAATTATGTTAACACACTTTTTTTTGAGTGTCAAGGTTCGCATCCGTAAGTATTCAGTTATTCGTAGTGAATAATTTTATTTACGAGCAGGATTCGGACGTTCCAATTTAAATAAAATAAAAAAAAGTGGCTTTAGGTATTGACAATAGCCGATAGCCGTGATAGGCTATCGGTATGAAAAAACAA
>JAHIKI010000040.1 GCA_018897435.1 Acidobacteriota bacterium
CCTCTGCGCCTTTTTCGCCGCTATCCTGCTCTCGGTTTCGGTTTTTGCCAAATCGTACAAGGAGGCTTCGAGCATCATCGCTCCGCTTAATATGATAATCATCATCCCCGTGCTGATCGGCATTTTTCCGGGCATCAAGCTGAACGCGGCCACGGCCCTGATCCCTATACTCAACATCTCGCTGGCCACCAAGGAGATCATCGCCGGTACGATTTCGTCCTGGCTCATGGCCGAGGTCTTCCTGGTTCTCTTCGCCCTGGCGGCAGTGGGTTTGATTTTCTGCACCCGCTGGTTCAACCGTGAAGCGATCATATTCCGCGGCGTCTGAAGTTCGTGATGCGTAATGCGTGATTCGTGATTTGTAAGAACCTGGCAAACGGCGTACGGCCGACGGTGTACGGTAGGGGCACGGCGTGCCGTGCCCAAGGCAAAAGGCAAAAGTAAAAAGGATAAAGTTTGAGAAAACAATTCCGGGAGTAGGGGCGCCCCTTGCGGGTGCCCTTCTTAAATTCCAAATCACAAATTACAAATAGGTTCCATGTTCGACATGCAAATGTTCTAAACAAAGATAATAGAAATTTTCTTTTGTAGGGAACGCAGATCTGCGTTCCTTACCCAAGGCAGTGCTCTTAAAAAAATGTTTTCCTTTTCTCAGTTTTGGTTATTTGGTCATTGGTGCTTGTAATTTTGTCTTTTACCGTTTACCGTATGCCGTACACCGAGTTCTTCTCCCATCCCCATCCAAAGGCGCCGGTTTCTACTCGTAGCGCAGCGCTTCGATGGGGTTGAGGTTGGCCGCCTTCCAGGCCGGGTAAGTGCCGAAGCCGACGCCGACCACCACGCAGAGGACAATCCCGGTCAATACCCAGTCGAGCGGCAGGGCCGGGGCGGCGTTCAGGAATTTGCCGGCCAGGTTGCCGGCGCCCAACCCCAGGGCGATGCCGATGATGCCGCCGAACTGGCACAGGGTAACGGCTTCGATGAGGAACTGGAAGAGGATATTGCGCTTCTTGGCCCCGATGGCCTTGCGGATGCCGATCTCGCGCGTGCGTTCAGTCACCGAAACCAGCATGATGTTCATGATGCCGATCCCGGCGGCCAGCAAGGCGATGAAAGCGATCACGATAGCGCCCAGGCGCACATACTGGGTGATCTGGCCCACTTGGGCGATCAGCGATTCGTTGGAAAAGATGTCGAAATCGTTCTCCTCGCCCGGCGCCACCTTGCGGATGGTGCGCATGTAGCCGATGGCGGCGTCGATGGTGCTGTTGTAGGTGACGGAGCTGAGGGCCATGACAGTGATGTTGACGCTGCGGCTGGTCTTGCCGTACTTGGTCTGGAAGGTGGAGAGTGGGGTGGCCACGAAATTGTCCCGTGATTGTCCGAACATCTGCCCTTGCTCGGCGAAAACGCCGATGACGGTCAGGCGCAGGCCGTCGACCTTGACCTCCTGCTCGAGCGGATCGACGTGCTTGAAGAGCTTTTTGGCCACGTCGCTGCCCAGGACGCAGACACGCTTGTTGTGATCCATGTCATTCTGGTTGATGGCCCGGCCGCTGTCGATGGCCCAGTCGTTGGTCACCATGGCCTCGGGGGTACCGCCGACCAGTTGGACGTTGGCGTTGGTCTCGTCCCATTGCGACTTGAAGAGCTTGCCGAACTGCCACTGTTCGGCCCCAACCAGTTTCGCTTCATCCAGCATCTCTCTCAGCCGGTAATAATCCTCGACCGTGATGTTCTTGCGGTTGCGGATCTTGTCGCTCAAGCGGCCCTGCCGCATGGCCGGGAATTTCTGGATCTGGAAGGTGTTTTTGCCCAGCTGCGCCAACCCTGAGCTGATGGAGTTCTGCAGCATGGTGATCACGGTGCTGATGGAAATGATGGAAAAAATACCGATGACGATGCCCAGCACCGTCAGGGAGGAGCGCAGCTTGTTGCTGCGCAGCGAACCGAAGGCGACTTTCAGGACTTCCCAGAATTTCATTATTCGTACCTCAGGGCTTCGACCGGGTCCATTTTTGCCGCCGTCCAGGCCGGGGCCAGGCCGGAGACGATGCCGGTCAGCAGCGAGATTGTGATGGCCAGGATCACCGTGTTCATCTGCACGCTGGTGGGCAGGAACTTGTTGATGATTGAGCTCAAAAGAATGGCCAGCAGAAGGCCGACCAGCCCGCCCATCAGGCAGATCACCGCGGCCTCGGTGAGAAACTGGCCCATGATCGTCCGCTTTTTGGCGCCGATGGCCTTGCGGATGCCGATCTCGCGCGTGCGCTCCTTCACCGAGACGAACATGATGTTCATGATGCCGATGGCGCCCACCAGCAGGGAGAGCCCGGTGATGAACAGGCCGACCAGCTTGATCACGCCCACGACCTGGTTGTAGTTCTCGGTCAGTCCTTCCTGCTGGTTGATGGCGAAATCGTCCTTTTCGTCGTACATCAGGCCGCGCACACGGCGCATCAGCCCGAGCGCCTCTTCCTTGGTCGCCTCGATCATCTCCGTGCTGCGCGCCCGCACCACGATGGTCACTGTATCGCGGTTGCGCTTGAAGTACTTGAAAACCGTTCCGATGGTGATGTAGACCTGGTTATCGGGGTTGAAGTTGCCCAGCAGGGTGCTGCCCTGCTTCTCCAATACGCCGACGACACGGAAGGGAATGCCGTCGATCTTGACCACTTTGGCCAGGGGATCCTGCTTATCGAACAGGTGGGCGGCGACTGCGCTGCCCAGCACGGCCACGTTGCGGGCGCCGTTGCTCTCCACCGGGGAAAAGAAGCGGCCGCGCCCGAAATTGAAGTTGGTGGTGCGCACGTACTCATCGGTCGTTCCGGTCATCAGTGTGCCTTCGACGTAGTTGTCATTGTAGAGCACCTTGTGCACGGTCAGGATGGTAGGCGCCACGGCCAGGGGCAGTTTCGCCAGTTTCTTGAAGCGCTCGAATTGGTCCATGGTCACGTTCTTGCGGTTGCGCATCAGGAAGAAGTCCTCGTCGCTGAACCAGGCGTACTTGTCGATGTGGAGATTGTCGGCGCCCAGCGAGCTGATGCCTTCGACGAAGGCTTTGTCGATGCCGTTGATGGCCGTGGCCATCAGCGCCACCGAACAGATGCCGATCACGATACCCAGCGTGGTCAGGATCGAGCGGGCTTTGTTGGCGCGAATGGCATTCAGAGCGATCAGCAGCCCCTCCTTCCATTCGAAGAGGTGATGGCGCACGGCTACTTCCCCCTGGCGGGAACCGTGTGGTTCGCCACATGCTTGTCGCTCTCGACCTTGCCGTCCAGCAGGCGGATGACCCGCTTGGCGTGGTTGGCGATGTACTCCTCGTGGGTAACCAGGATGATGGTATTGCCCTGTTCATAGATCTCGTGAAACAGTACCATGATGTCCTCGCCGGTTTTTGAATCCAGGTTGCCGGTCGGTTCATCGGCCAGGATGATCGAGGGTCCGATCACCAGGGCCCGGGCGATGGCCACGCGCTGGCGCTGGCCGCCGGAAAGTTCGCTCGGTTTGTGCAGCATGCGCTCCTTTAAGCCGACGCTGGTCAGGGCCGTTTCGGTCATTTCGCGGCGGCGCGAAGCGGGAATGCCGGCGTAGATCAGAGGCAGCTCGACGTTGTGAAAGGCGTTGGCGCGGGGCAGGAGGTTGAAGGTCTGGAAGACGAAGCCGATCTCCCGGTTGCGGACCTCGGCCAGCTGGTTGTCGCTCATGTCGCTGACGTCGAGCCCCTTCAGGTCGTATTTTCCTCCAGTCGGCGTGTCGAGGCAGCCCAGGATGTTCATCAGCGTCGATTTCCCGGAACCGGACGGCCCCATGATGGCCACGTACTCGTTCGGGTCGATTTTCAGGGATACCTCGGCCAAGGCGTGGACCTCTTCGGACCCGACCTGGTATACCTTGGAAATGTTCTCCAAATTGATGGTGTTCATGTTTTTTTTACCTGCGCCATTAGTTGCTATTCTTTTTCTTTCCGTTTTTCGGCTTGACTTCCAGCTTCACTTTGCCCTTGTCCTGCAACTCGCTGGAGATGGCCCGATAGGGACCGCTGACCACTTGGTCGCCCTCTTTCAGTCCCGAAATGACTTCGATGAATTCGTTGTCACTGATGCCGATCTTCACCTCTTTCATGGCCACGGTATCCTTGTCCATCACGAAGACGACCTCCTTGGGCTTGGACTGCTTTTTCTTGCTGACCTTGCCGAAGTTCGATTCACCGCCGGCCGCCGCTTGCTCCTCCCTGGGCTCTTCCTCGGAGCGGGCGGTAACGCTCTGGATGGGGATGGCCAGTACGTTGTTCTTGGTCTCGACTTCGATATCGGTGTTGCAGGACATGCCCGGCCGCACCTGGGCGTTGAAGTCGTTCAAGGTGATCTTGATGGCGAAATTGACCACTTCCTGCTGCGTGCCTGCCCCGGTCGTCTTGGCGGAGTTGGCGATCTGGGTGACAAGACCTTTGTAGGTGATGTTCTTGAAGGCGTCCAGTTCGACCTTGGCCGTGTCGCCGATCGATATCAGCACGACGTCGTTTTCGTCCACGTCGACGATGGCCTCCATTTTACTCAGGTCAGCCACGGTCATCAGGTCGGTGCCCTGGCTGAAGCCGCTGCCCAGAACGCGTTCACCCAACTCGACATTGAGCTTGCTGACCGTGCCGTCCATCGGCGCGTACAGGGCGGTCTTGTTCAGGCTTTCGTTGGATTCTTTCAGAGTCGCTTGCGCCTGCTGGACAAAGGCTTTCTGGGCTTCCAGCTGGGCGAGGCTGGAGGCCAGGTCCGATTGCACCCGATCCAGCTCCTGCTTGTTGGAAACGCCTTCGCGGTAGAGCTGCTCGGTGCGCTTGAAGTTGCTCTCGATGTAATCCTTCTCGATTTTTCTCATGCCCAGGGTGGCCAGGGCCGATTCCA
Organism: Acidobacteriota bacterium; assembly: GCA_018897435.1. Classification (GTDB taxonomy): domain Bacteria; phylum Acidobacteriota; class Aminicenantia; order UBA2199; family UBA2199; genus UBA2199. The sequence continues at coordinate 4,905 of JAHIKI010000040.1, forward strand.
GGTTGGCCTTGGCCCGGTCGCGCTGGGCGATATAGGAATCGGGCTTGATGCGGATCAAAAGCTGGTTTTTCTTCACCCGGTCGCCTTCCTTGACCGGCAGTTCGACGATCTCGCCCGTCACTTCCGGGGTGATGACCACCTGGTAGGCGGGGTTGATGATGCCGGTCGCCGACACGAGTTGGGTGATGTCGCGGCGGGCGGCCTTCTCGGTCTGCACCGTGATGCCGGGGATTTTTTTGCCGCAGAAAGCGACCCTGAATATGATCAATATAAAGATGCTTCCGACCACGATCCAGATGATTTTTTTGCGTGACTTTACTTTTTTTCCGTTGGCCATGTGCCTTTTCTCCTTACGTGTTGTGGTTGGTCACCCGCTTTATGCGGTGGGTTGACCGAAAAACGTTTCCATTTCCGTTTTCCCCACACCCCCATATACGAAGCGAGCCCGGCTTTGGTTCAGGAAATTAATCAACGCGCCCGCTTTACGGCCGCATGGCGGCGCTGCATGAGGGGCTATGACCCCCATGCCTGGAAAACCATGGGGGTCACCCAGGTTCCAGAAATCATCATCGACCCTCACCCCAACAAGGTCATCTTTCTTAACTCTTCCTCCACCATCGCCAATAGCTTTCGCCGTTCCATGGTCGAATATATCGTAGCAATCACGAAACGGTAAGGGCGAAAAATTTTTCGCCCCTACATCTTATCTGATAAGATTCATTTTTTTGTAGGGGCGGACCCCCGTGTCCGCCCTTCATTTCATGATCTTGAACGGATATCTAAACGGAAAGGGCAAGCACGGGGGCTTGCCCCTACGGAAGAACATAATGGGCACATCGCCAATAATCATAAGCCCTAACCTCAGCAAAGCCATTTTTCTTAATTCTTTCTCCACCCCCTCCACCAGCTTTCAAAATAATCTTATTTTCAGATAATAAATCTTTACTGATTAAGGCAAATATGTTAATCAATTGAATATTACCGGTAAACGGAGATAAGGATTGAACACATATGAGTAAGACATTCGCCCAAAGCAAAGACGAAATTGCCAGGCTGTGCCAGTACTTCGCCAATAACCGGCGCTCCTTCCTCGCCCCTGGCGTCAAGGAAGCCCACGTCCGCCAATCGCTCATCGACCCTTTTTTCGCGGCCCTTGGTTGGGACTTGCGCAACGCGTCCATGGTCGCGCCGCAATACCGTGAAGTCATCACCGAAGACAGCCTTGACGTCGAAGGCCATCAGAAAGCTCCTGACTACACCTTCCGTCTCGGCACCCTGGCCAAGTTCTACGTCGAAGCCAAGAAGTGCGGAGTCAATATTAACATTGACATGGGACCGGCTTATCAATTGCGCCGCTACGGCTTCAGCGCCAAGCTTCCGTTGTCCATCCTGACCGATTTCGAGGAATTGGGCGTATACGATTGCGCCTCGCGGCCGCGACCCAACGACAAAGCCAGCCATGCCCGCATCCAGTATTTCGGCTTTGCTGAGTATCCCGACCGTTGGCGCGAGATCTGGGACGTGTTCTCGCGCCAGGCGGTCTGGTCCGGGACGTTCGACCAATATGCCGCCTCCAAGCGCAAGCGCGGCACCTCCGAGGTGGACGGTGAGTTTCTCAAGGATATCGAAGGCTGGCGCGATTCGCTGGCCCGCAACATCGCCCTGCGTAATCTGTACCTGGACTATGACGATCTGAACACCGCCGTGCAGCGCACCATCGACCGCCTCATTTTTCTGCGCATGGCCGAGGACCGCGGACTTGAGTCTTACGGACAACTGCTCAAACTCTGCGAACAGCCGGAAATATACGCCTGCTTTATAAAAATGTGTCGCAAAGCCGACGAGAAATACAATTCGGGCATCTTCCATTTCCAGAAAGAGGATGGGGTCTCCGAAGAGCACGACCGCCTTACTCCGGCGCTGACCATCGATGACAAGGTGCTCAAACCCATCCTGCAGAATCTCTACTTCGAACACGGCTCGCCCTACCACTTCGGCGTCCTGCCCGTGGAAATCCTGGGCACGGTCTACGAACGCTTCCTGGGCAAGGTCATCCGTCTAACCGCCGGACACCAGGCCAAGGTAGAGGAAAAACCAGAAGTGCGCAAGGCCGGCGGCGTATACTACACTCCGGCCTACATCGTGAACTACATCGTCCTCAACACCGTCGGCAAACAGATCGAAGGTAAAAGTCCCGCCGATCTCGCCGGCAACAAAACCAAACCCCCCTTCCGCGTCCTCGACATGGCCTGCGGCAGCGGTTCCTTCCTCCTCGGCGCCTATCAGTTCCTCCTCGACCATTGCCTGAAATGGTATCAGGCCAACCCGTCCAAAAAACACACCAAGGCCGTCTACCAAAACGCCAAGGGCGAAACTTGTCTCTCCATCGGCGAACGCAAACGCATCCTCACCAGCCACATCTTCGGCGTCGACATCGACCGCCAGGCCGTGGAAACCACCAAGCTCTCTTTGTTGCTGAAAGCCCTCGAAGGCGAAAACGACACTTCCCTTTCCAAGCAAATGACCCTGTTCCACGAACGCGCCTTGCCGAACCTGTCAGACAATATTAAGTGCGGCAACTCCCTGATCGCCTCCGACTTCTCCATGCTTCCCGAAGACCTGGTCCGGGTCAACGCCTTCGACTGGCCCGCCCAATTCCCCGAAGCCATGAAAGCCGGCGGCTTCGATGCCATCATCGGCAATCCACCGTATATCCGGATTCAAGGGTTCCCAGCTGACCAAGTTGACTACTTTGTGAAACACTATCGCGCAGCAACAGGTAACTATGACATATATGTGAATTTTATTGAGCGTGGACTAAATCTGCTTTCAAGTGTTGGGCATTTAGGCATGATTCTTCCCAATAAATACTTTCGAACCGATTATGGACGTGGCCTACGTTCAGTGCTTAGTGAACGAAATGCCGTCGAGAAAATCGTTGATTTTGGGGCAAATCAAGTTTTTGAAGCTACGACATACACTTGCCTAATCTTTTTAAGCCACAACAAGAACAGCACATTTAAATATGTAAACAGCACGGCAAACGAAAGTGTTCTGCGCGATCTGAAGTTTGAACAACGCCAAGGCAATTCACTCACATGCGACGCCTGGACTTTTGCGAACCTGTTGCAAGCCAAGGTGATGGAAAAACTAAAATCCATAAGCGTTCGCCTTATGGATTTACCCGCCGATATGAGTCGCGGTAGTTCCAGTGGTGATGATGAAATATTTGTCATCGATGCAAACGATCATGGCATCGAAAATGAAATCCTCCGCACTCCGCTTTTCGCGTCCGATTTTGGACGCTATTCCTTTGCACCGAAAAACAAATGGAAGATCATTTTCCCTTATGCTGCAAAAAATGTAAAACTTAGCCTCTTGTCGACTCCCGATATCCGTCAAAAATATCCAAAAACATTTGCGTATCTTGAACAAAATTCTGCCAAACTTAAAAAACGGAAGCAATTCAAGGAGTGGTTTGGATATTCGGCACCACGTAATCTTGATCTGCACGATCGGGCACAAATTGCGGTACCCCTGCTTGCAGACAAAGGGCTTTATGCTCTCATTCCCCAGTCATTCAGTGGCTCGTTATGCCCGATGGCGAGCGGAGGCTTCACCATCACATTGGGCACTACATGTGAGTTAAAACCCGAGTTTGTTCTTGGCATTCTCAACTCCAAACTCTTATTTTGGGTACTCCGCCAAACCAGCAACATCTTTCGTGGTGGCTGGATTACTTGCACAAAACAGTATTTCGGAGAGTTGCCAATTGTTCGTCTGAATTTATCAAACCCCGCCGAAAAGGCGTTGTACGACAAACTGGTGGGGCTGGTGGAGAAGATGCTGGCGCTGACGCCGAAGCTTCGCGGGGCCACATCAGAATCCGAAAAAGCCGCATTGCAGAACGCCGTCACGACAACCGACGCGGAGATCGACCGTCTGGTGTACGAACTGTACGGGCTGACAGAAGAGGAAATCAAAATCGTGGAAGGCTAACAATTACGATGAGGTCGCCTAATTATCGAATAAAGATGAGACTGAAGATCGCACACTTCATCTATGCTGTTATATGATGGAGGATCATTATGAAAGACAATTTTTCGGAGACTATGCAAAAGCAAATTGATTTTTACGAAACAAATTATGTCCTTTCGATAATTCATTTAAATTTCAGTCACAAAAAATATCTTGGAAACAGAAATAATAGAATATGCCGCTTTTGTGGATTAACAAACCCTGATACAACTTTTAAAATGGAAGCACACGCTCTTCCGGAACTAATTGGTAATAAAGTATTAATTTCAAATTATGAATGCGATATTTGTAATAAAAATTTCAGTAGAACATTGGAAGATCATTTTGCAAAATTTACTGGATTATACAGAACCATGTCCCAAATTGGTGGCAAAAAAGGTGTCCCATCATTCAAATCAAAAGATAAAAAGTCCAGAATAGATTTTGAAAACGGTGCAATTTCGATACAATCCAACATCGATAACGAGATCGCAACATTTGATGAAGATAAAAACCAATTGAAGATTCATGGATATCGTCAGCCATATATTCCAAGATCTGTATATAAATGTTTAGTTAAAATGGCACTATCAATTATGCCTGAGGAAGAAATTATCAATTTTAAAGATACAGTTTCTTGGCTTAATATTGAAAAGCCAGAAGACGATAAGATTAAGACCGATTCTTTTGTTTGTTTTCATTCCTTCACACCAGGTGGAAATCCGTTTCCTTGGATAACAGTAGTCTTGTTAAAAAGAAAACGCGATGATCTTATTTTGCCTTACATGTCATTTTTTATAGCCTTCAGTAACTATACTTTTCAAATATTTATCCCTTTTTCTATACGAGATAAGCATATTCTTAATAAGAAAATAGATTTAGTTTTTTTTCCAAATATTCATCACAATACTTCAAAATGGGGCAATGTTAGATATCAATTATTGAACTTTTCTAAAAATCAAATCGTCGAAAACGAAAAAAGTGATATGACAATGCATTATGATAAAAAGATTAGAAAGCTATAGAGGTAAGATCTCCAGGTTCCAGAAATCACAAATAGCATTGGTACCAGGTCTTTCATTATTACATCAACAAAGACAAGTAGGTGTAGGGGCACAGCGTGCTGTGCCCTCTTATCGTGATGGTGGGGGCACGGCACGCCGTGCCCCTAGGCAACCTCCGGGGCCTGGTCTCGATTTTAGACTTTCGCGTGAAATAAGCTATAGGGTTAGGTCTCCAGGTTCCAGAAATTATCATCGGCCCTCACCATGACTTCTCTATTGGCGAACTATAGGATTTATTAGAAATATGTTCGCTACGGAAAATGCATGTGAATCGTGATTTGCGCGGACGACGATCGATCCGTCTCAAGGGTTGGGATTACGCCTCGCCCGGTTGGTATTTCGTCACCCTCTGTACTCGGAATCGGGAATGCCTGTTCGGAGATATTGCTAATGGGAATATGTTATTGAATGATGCCGGACGTAATGTGAAAAAATGTTGGCTGGATATTCCCAGGCATTTTCCCAACGTTACATTAGACGAATTCATCATCATGCCAAACCACGTGCATGGCATCATTTTCATCGCCCATTCCGTAGGGGCGTATAAACATACGCCCCACTCGAGTTTGGCCTTTTTCTAAGTAAAAAATAAAAAAAGATTAGATGGGCTATTGATTTCAATAAGATTTCTATGCGATAATAAATCTAGTTTATAAACTAGAAAAGGAGGTTCGCATGGGATACCCCACAAAAGTCC
>JAHIKI010000041.1 GCA_018897435.1 Acidobacteriota bacterium
CACTTCGTTGATTCCAATATTACAAAACGAAGTCACAGAAACTGGTACCCAAACATGCAGACTGCTGTGTTATACGCTCAACACTAGGGGTTCCCGTTGCCTAACAACATAAATCTTCCTGAAAAAAGGCCAAACTCGAGAGGGGCACAGCGTGCTGTGCCCCTTATTTCGTAGATATCTTTATTCCAAAGGGCACGGCGCGCCGTGCCCCTACCATTGTTGCTATTCGATCAACGAAAGTTTTCCGGCTTATCAAGGAAATTCACAAGTTTCCTTGATTTTTTCTTTAACTTGCGCAAGGCCTTGGCTTCAATCTGACGAATTCTTTCACGGGTGACCTGGAATTCCTGACCAACCTCTTCCAGGGTATGTTCATTGCCGTCGTTCAGCCCGAAACGCATCTGGATGACCCGCGCCTCGCGCTCGGTCAATGTCGACAGGATCATTTCCAGCTGTTCCTTTAAATTCATCTGCGAAACGATCTCCGGAGGGGAAACGGTTTTTTCGTCCTCCAGGAAATCTCCCAGGTGCGAATCATCGTCACCGACCGGAGTCTCCAGAGAAATCGGCTCCTGGGCGATTTTCAGGATCTTCCTGATTTTTTCTGAAGAAAAAGCGCTTTCCTTGGCGATTTCATCTTCAGTAGGCTCGCGTCCCAATTCCTGGACCAACCTTCTCTGGGTGCGGTTGATCTTGTGGATCGTTTCGATCATGTGCACCGGGATGCGGATGGTCCGGGCCTGGTCGGCAATGGCCCGGGTGATGGCCTGGCGGATCCACCAGGTAGCGTAGGTGGAAAATTTGTATCCCCGCTGGTATTCGAATTTCTCGACCGCTTTCATCAGGCCGATATTGCCTTCCTGGATCAAGTCGGAAAACTGCAGGCCACGGTTGATGTATTTCTTGGCGATGGAAACAACCAGGCGCAAGTTGGACTCTACCAGGTCATTTTTGGAAAGCTCGATCAGGTGAAGGCCTTCCTCGATATCTGTGCAGGTCTTAAACAGATCATCGACATTGGTTTCATATTTTTCATTGTTTTTTTCGAGCCGCCGGTTCAGCTCTTCAATTTCTCCGCCGATGCGCTTGCGCTCGGCTGAGCGGGAAGAGCATCTGGACATCTGGCTCTTCAGCTTTTTCACACGCTCGAGCACATGGTCGTAGATTTCCTTCAGATCCTTGATCTTCTTCATGAATTCGCGGCGGTGCTCGTAAAGAATGGACATGTCCTGGATCAGGTGGGTGATCTCAACCAATTTCTTGGCACGCACAAAATTGGATGATTTCGATTTTTTCAGGTTTTTAAATTCCCGCTTTAAGCGGTTGAGTTCTTCGAATTGCTTTAGGAAATTATCGCGCAGTTCCTGTTTTTTTGATTCGTCGTATATGTCTTCACTGACATCAATGACTTCGTCGATTTTCTTGTGGCCTTCCAGCACATCCTGGCCCAGCTTGATCACCAGGTTCAGGACAATGTTGGTTTTTGACAGGGCCTTGATCACTTTTTTTTCACCGCGCTCGATCTTGCGGGCAATAGTGATCTCTTCATTGCGGGATAGCAGGTTGATGCTGCCCATTTCCCGCAGATACTGCCGCACCGGGTCGCCGACAATCTCGGCTCTTTCCCCGCCCGACTTGGACGCTTTTTTCGCCGGTTTTTTGGCCGGCTTGATCTCGTTTTCCTTCAGGAAATACTTTATGTGCTTTTGGTTTTTCTTGACAGCTTCATCGCTGCCGAAAATATAGGTTATGGCCGACGTTTCGATTATGCCGAAACCTTTCTTGACCCTTTTTAAAACGGCCTTGAGTTCCTTGCGGAAGTCATTCAGAAAATTGTTGTACTCTTTGAGCTTTTCCTGATTCAGAATCGATTTTTTTTTCATGACCTTGATATTCAACGAAGCCAAATGGGAGGTGATCTCCTTTTTTTTCTTGAGCAGGTTGTTCTCCTCCAAAAAAACCATGAAATCATCGTGCTTGATCTTGGCATCATTGACCTTGGCAGCTTCGATCAACTCCTTAATGATGACCGAAGAAATTGCGCTTTGGGCCACATCAACAGCAGACTTGGACGGTTGATTTTTTACAATGGCGGACGGTTTGGGCGATTGCTTTTTCAGTTTGGCGACTGTCTTATCCGCTCCTAGGGACGACTGCTTTTTAAAACTGGCGGACGGTTTAAGCGGTTGTTTTTTCGGGCTTTTGGTTGAACTTGCCGACTTTTTCTCAGGTTTCTTTTTCAATATGCTCCTCCCGGAAACATCCGCCTCTGCTTTTGATCAAAGCGTTCTTTTGCTTCATCAACTGCTCGAGTTTCTTGAAATTTTTTTCTCTTTCCGCCACGGCGATATCCTGGTTCAACAACTTGTTCCTGTTCAAAGCCATTTTTTTTTGAAAATTGCCGATACTGGTAATGATATCTTTTTCGATTTCCGAACGATCTTTTTTCACCTGCATTTTTTGTGAAAAAATATCATTGAGCCTGGCCTTTTCGGACGCAGTCAAGCGTTTGGTTATTTCAGCGAAACGAATCTCGCCGTGTTCTTCATAATTAGCGAACAGCAGGCGAATAATGTTACGACTGGCCAGACCAGCCAGAAGTTCAGTGCTGAAAAACTCCTTGATCTCCGGAATCACTTCCGGGGCGCGCAGGAGCGCTTCCAGGACCTTTTCTTCCATAAGGGTTATTTTCAGAGGCTGATCGGAATTCTCTGTTTGCTGGCCCGGCTGGAGCCCAAGCTTTACAAGATCGACTGACGTTTTAAAAAAAGCGGCCATCCTGTGAATGTAATCTTCACGGATCACCGGATCGGACATTTTACCGGTCGCGGCCATGACCAGGTCCAGGCCCTTTCTTTTCTGGTCCGGAACGGAAAGATCAAACTCACGGGCGGCTTTGTTCAACAAAAAATTAAAACCGTCTTCGGTTCTAAGCAAGGCCTCGCGCAGGGCATGCGTTCCCTGGGTACGGACAAATTCATCGGGATCCTTCGCCCCCTCGAACACGACGATGCGGGGGTTGACGTTCTGTTCGAACATTTTCTCAATATTGCGGACCGTGGCCGCCTCGCCGGCGGCATCACGATCGTAAAAAATATGGATGGCATTGCAGAACCTCTTGAGCAAATGGATCTGCTTTTCGGTCAGGGCGGTGCCCAACGAGGCCGCCACCTGGCAAAAGCCCGCCTGGAAGAGGCTGATCATATCCAGGTAACCTTCGACCAGCAGTCCGGCTTTTTCCTCTTTCATGAAGTTCTTGCTCAGGTGGAAGCCGAAAAGGTGGTTGCCTTTTTTGTAGATCGGAGAATCTGGAGAATTCAAATACTTGGCCGCATCGTCAAAGATGGTGCGGCCTCCGAAAGCAAGTATGGTCCCGGTTTCTGAAAATATAGGGAACATGATCCGGCCCCGGAAACGGTCGTAGGTCCTGTTTTTTTCTTTTTTCACCAGTAGGCCCAGCTCAACCGCTTTCTCCAACACCGCCCCTTTTTTTCGTAAATACCCGCTCAAACCCTCCCAGGAATTGGGCGCGTAACCCAGTGAAAACTGTTCGATGGTGTCTTTTTTTATGCCGCGGTTTTTCAAATAAGCCAGTGCCGTTTTCCCTTCGCTGCCGCTGAAAAGGTTTTCCTTGAAAAATTCACAGGCAAGTTCATTGATAAACAGATAGTCATCTTTTTTTACTGATTTGAAGCTGCTTTTTTCCAAAGGAATATTGAATTTTTCGGCCAGGAAATGCATGGCTTCGACAAAAGAAATATTTTCCATTTCCTGCACCATGGTAAAAATATCTCCGAAACGGTTGCAGCCAAAACAACTGAAACTGTTTTTATCGGGCATTACGAAGAAAGAAGGCGTTTTTTCGGTATGAAAAGGGCAAAGCGCTTTAAAATTTTTGCCTGCCGGTTTCAGACTTACATAAAGCGAAGCTACATCGACAATAGAGATATGCTCTTTTATTTGATCTTTTGAATCCATTAAAAAAAACTATATGATTTATTATATTGCGCTATTTTTCACTTTCTGTCAACAAAAAAACCACTCTTTTAAAAAGAAATCAACAAACAGATGCCTGCCTGCAGGCCCCCCAAGTCAATTTCTTCGTCAATATTCTCTGATTTGATCTTGATCTGGTCGAAACGGGCACCGAAATCAAGGGAAAAATGGCGATTGACTTTCAATTCAAATCCGGCTTCCAGGGACAAATTACTGCCGCTGCCCTTGACATTGCCGATCACGGATTCTTCCTTGAAACTCAGATAATTGAAGCCGACGCCAAGGTAAGGATTGAAAAAGCCCAAAGCGAAACTGTAGCGCAGGAAGGCATGGACCGGCAGCAGCGTCAAGGTGGTCTTGTCCTCAGTGAAAGTGGTCTGGGAAATAACTTTATACTGGGAAGCGGAAAGCCAAAAATACAAGCCCTGCCAAATATGAACCCCCAGCCTGCCGCCGTAAAGCACATCGCCCTTTCCGTAGATTTCCTTGAGTGGAACGCTTTTGGGCTGAAAATATCCGGCATAGGGGCCGACTTTGAACAACATGTATTTGTTTGGCGCCGGCGAGGCCGATGCGGCAGCGTTCGTCGCCTGAGTTTTGGCAAGAGGTGAGATCGTCGGCTCGGCAACCGCCATCACATCCAGAGCAGCGGCGACCGCAACCACAAACTGGACAGGTTGGTGTCCGGGGTCACCCTGCCAGTCATATACTTTGACCAAGTAATTGCCAGGTTTTTTATAACTGTAATTGACCGACGATCCAACCAGTACGTTTGTTTCTTTTTCGCCAGGCAGGATCGTGCCGTCCCCCATGTCCCAACGCAGGTGATCCGGGGTATTGAAATTGGAGGCACTGAATTGCATGGGCCTCCCGGCATTAGCTCTAGCCGGTTCCATCCGTACCTGGCGCGGATCGGCAGCAACCACAAACTCCGCTGTCAGCGGCGGCTGGTTTTTGTCTCCATCTGAATCATAGGCCTTGACCGTATAGGTGCCGGGGATCGTGTAGACATGGCTCACCTGGAAAGTGGCCTTGACCACGCCCGGTCCGGGGCCTGGAATGATCTCGGTACCGTCGCCGAGATCCCAGGCGATTTTTTCCGGAGTACGGAAATGTTGAGCGGTGATGACCACGGGGTGCTTGGCCAGAGGCCGTTCCGGAGCGACATGCAAAGTGCGGGCCTGGGCACTAACAGTTACCTGGGCCCGGACTGGGGTCGATCCCATGTCGCCTTTGTCATCATAAACCCTGACCTGGAACTGGCCGGCAGCAGCATAGGCGTAGGCCATGGTAACTTCCTGTCCCGGCGACGCTTTGCCGCCGCTGGTCAATACCGTGCCGTCGCCCATGTCCCATTTCAGCAGATTCGGCGTGCGGAAATTGCTGGCGGTGAACAGCAGCGGCTGGCCGGCAACCGCAGCGGACGGTGTGTAGGTCACTCGCCTGTTTTCAGCCAATGCCTGTACGGCAGCCGCCGGGGCTGTTTCCACTTCACTGCGCAGGACATACCAGGCATCCGCCTGGGGTATGGCCGGTACGTTCAAGGCGGCAACCCGGAAATATTCGCCGTTTTCTCCCATGACCAGGAGTATGGTACCGAAACCGATCTCCTTGATGATCTTGGCGCCGGCATTGGGAAGATTGCGGATCTTGGCAAAGCGGACAATTACCCTGACCCTGGGCGCATCATCCTGAGCCTGGTCGGCAGCCAGCAGGGATTGCGTCCCCACTAACAGACCGGTTTCGCTTTTCCAGGCCGGGCCCCAGATGAAAAAAACAAAAAACAACGCGAGGGCAAGCAAAACTCTTTTTATTTTCATGGCAATTCACCATATCATGCCTTTTTTAAAAAGTAAAGATTGAGAAAAATATGTTAACTCCACCCGATGCAGCCATAGAATTGACTGCCCGGTCTGGGCTCAGTAGAGTTGTTTTTTAGTTTTTGCTTGTCATTCCTCCTGCATGGCCAAGTGCGCCGCCGGGTCGTTGGTGGCGTTGTTGGCCGTCTGGCCCGAGGTTAGCACCCAGGCCGAGCCCGCCGTCATCGTGATCATGATATTGGCGTTGCTATAGGTGTTGGCCCGCACTTCCGTGGTGACCACGCTCATCTGGTGCGCGGCCAGCGTTCGGTTCAGCTGGAACATATGATCTTTATCTGAAAATAATAGCCACTTTTGGCTGCTCCCAAATCCTATTCCAAAATATCTTATTGTGCCTGCACCGCCACGTGCGCCGCCGGATCGTTCGACGTGTTGTCCACCGTCGCTCCAAAACACATCACGTTGCCCGCGCCCGATGTCGGCCGCACCCGCAAAATAATGTTGTCGTACGCGTTCCCCGGATAGGGTACGCCGGCTTGGATAAAAGGATTGAACGCCTGGAAATCATGCCCGGCCAGCGTCTTGCTGAATGGAGTGCCGATCTGCGCGCCGCTGCTGTTCAGCAGCGTAAACTCCACCGTCACCGCGTCCGCCGTCGGGTTGTAAAACCCGCAGGTCGAGCGGTAACTGGAGTTGTTCGTATAGTTCTGGATCAGCATTACTCTGCTGGTATCGGCCGTCTCCGCCTCCACCAGGTTCAGCCCCGATAATGTCTTGGCATAGTTGCCGTTCAGCGTCCGCGCCGCCGCCTGCAGCAGGTGGCTGCCGTCCTGACTGACGAACTCCACCGCCCCCACCGTCCCGTAATAGGTGAACACCTCGGTATCA
>JAHIKI010000042.1 GCA_018897435.1 Acidobacteriota bacterium
AAATCAAGGAAAAATCAAGCTGTCACCACTCAATTTCGCTCACTTTAGATAAAATCGAATTTGCCAACAACCGATTGTTTACGAAAACCCACTTCCTGCCTTGCAAAGTCAGGCATTGTAAGGGAAAATGATGAATTGCTGCCGACCACATTGGACGCTTGACAGTATTATCGAAAAGTGCTATAATTTTTCTACTTCAATAGAATCTGAGGAAAAAATGATCCCCCCTTTAAAAAAACATGGAATTTTATTGTTTTTTATGGTTTTATCAGGGATTTCCCTGATATATGTTATCGGTCTATCGGCCAGGCAGGTCGAAAACCAGAAAACCATCCTGTCAATGCAAACAACCGTTGATAAACTTAATTATCAGCTCAACGTCCACCGTGAAGCCATCGCTAAGACTGACTTTTACCGCTTCCAAGAAAATATTTACCGCCTGCAAAAACCTGGATTTGCAAAAATCACCAATTCGGTTTTCAAGCAGAGCCGCAAGCATGGTTTCGATCCCTACCTGGTCATGGCAATTATCTTCGTGGAAAGCAGCTTCAACCGCCATGCCGTATCCAAGGCGGGCGCCTACGGCTTGATGCAGGTGAATTACCCGGTCTGGAAGAGCGAGCTGAACATCGACCGCAAAAAACTCACCGAGATCGATTACAACATCGAGCTTGGGCTTACCATCCTGAAAGGCTACCTGCAGGAAACAAAGGGGAACATGATAAAAGCCCTGATCCTTTACAACAACGGCTACAAATACACCAATACCCATTACCACGAAAAAGTAATCGCTTCCAATTTTTATCAGTACGCCGACATCGGCTGAAACATTTTTTTAGACCCGCTTCAAGGGTTGTAAAAAAAAACCGCCTCCCTCATAATCCGGCCTGGGAACAGGCCGGCAAAGAGATCGGCGCCAATTCCTGCCCAAAAGCCGTCTAACCCGGTTTGACGGTAGACAAAGGAGGCGGACATGAAAATCATACTTGCGATACTGACGATCACCATGACCGTGTTTTTGGCCACGGCGCTGGCCGGGAACCCGAATAAAGCTGAATTAAAAGTAATATACAACCTGTCGGGAAACCTGCAAAGCCTTGATAACAAGGAACTGGTCGTCACCTTCTCCGACGACATGCTGCCTTTGGGCGGAAAAAGAGAGGGCAATATCATTGTGCAAATCACGCCGTCAATCAAGGGTGGATTCAACTGGCGCGGCAACCGCAGTTTGGCCTTTAAACCCGAAACCAGCTTCCGTTATTCCACAACCTATACTGCTACCATTCCTGCGGGGACCCGATCGTTATCGGGAAAAACCCTGCTGCGTACTTTACGCTGGCAATGGAACACGCCCCTGGCACTTCCCATTGAGATCAAGACTGAGGCCCAGAGTTATTTTTCCCATTTCACCCACGGAGAAAAATTGAACTTTCAGGTTTGGGTGAAAGAGGCCATCACCATACTCTTCAACCAGCCGGTCTCCGCCACCGGCGCTAAGAGCTTCTTTGTCCTCAAGGAGGCGAAGAGCGGCGAGCCGGCAGCGATCCTGATCTCGCAAAAAACACCCGCAGAACTCAAGATCCGCTGCCCCAAGAACCTGGAGCGGGGCAGGCTCTACCAGTTCCTCATAAAAAAGGGCTTTTGCGGCAGCGAGGGAAGCACCGGGACGGCCAAGGACTTCTCCTTCACCTTCGACACGGTGCCGCCTTTCCGCTACAAGGGAGATCGCCCTCTGGTCCTTTATCCCGATTCGCGCTATTGCCAGCTGCCTTTTTCCAATGCGCTGGCTGAAGCGGATCCCGCACTCATCAAGATATTCAAATTATCGGGTAAGGATAGAATCCCACTGATGTTCCGCCTCGAGCTCCATCACTATGAGAACCAAGCCCTGTTCATACGCGTTGACGACGAACTGGCCTCGGGCGACCGCCTGGGCATCCGCGTCGACCGGAACTTGACCAACATCTTCAAGGAACAACTCCCAGAAGACCTCGATATAGAGGCCAATGTCTGCTCCAGTCGTTCCCCGCATATTGAATTCTCCCTGCAGGATAAAAAGCTGTCCATGACCGCCAAAAGCATGAAGCAAGCCAGCATCCGCTTGCTCAAGCTCAGGCCCGAATTCTATACCCAGCTGACGAACCGGTATTTCGGCATGCTGCAGCAAAAGAATTTCAAAGTTGGCTTCGTCAAAAAAGAGATCCTGCAAAACCTGACTGCGCTGCCGGAGAAACTGAACAACCCTGCATTGAAGGATCATGAACTGGGCTCCCCCCTGGGATTTTTCGGCGTTCTGGTCCAGCGCTTTGAGCCTTATAATGCCTGCCGGGATATCGCCCTGCTGCGTCTTCCCGCAGTGCAGCCTACCGAATTGCAGGTTTTTCACCGCCGCAACATGGACATGGTGGTCAAGACCGGCCAGGGGCAGACCCTGTATTGGCTGTACGACAACCGGACTGGCAAGGGCCTGGGAAAAATACCGTTCTTCCTTAAGGGATATGGCAAGGAGACACAGCCCCTTGGGGACTCGGCAGGCAGCGGCGTGCTGCTCAGCGACAGGGAAATACAGGAATCCGACCTGATCATGGCCAAAAATTCAGGCGACGGCGACATGGCGCTGGCCAGGATAGACCACGGACCCGTCTCCGGCCGCGAGATCCGCATCAGCGTCTTCAGCGAGCGCGACTTCTACAAGCCCGGCGATACGGTCCATATCGCCGGAATCGTCAAGGAATATGCATCCGGGAAGGTCTCTTTGCCCAAGGCGACATCGGCTTCACTGGAGATCACCGGACCCGACCGGCAGCGGGTCAAAATAGACACGCTGCAGCTCGACCGCTGGGGCGGCTTTCACTACGAATTCAAGTCCGACCCGTCAGGTAAAAAGGGGCGCTACCAGATCCAGGTCAAAGTCGCGGATACACAGTCCTGGCGGGTCCTGCGCAACATTACCATAGATTACTACCAGCCCAACACCTTGGAAATGGCGATCTCCGGCATAGCGAAACGCTACCTGTTCACGGACAGCTTTCGCCCTGTAATCAGCGGCTTTTATCTGGCCGGCAACCCCATGGCCGGCGATCGCTTCACTTATTCGCTGGCACCAACCCAGGCTGCGGCCAAGGTGTTCACTTCCGGGGGATTGGAACGCTATGGTTTCGGACTCGACCACTATCTGGCTCTGGGCGACTCACTGCAGCAAGGGGACAACAAACTGAATGCAAGCGGCAAATGCACTCTCGGCATTCCCATGAGTGTATTTAAAAAGACCAATTACCTTGCCGACCTCAGTTTTTCAGCGACCGGGAGATCGGCCGAGGGCAAAGAGTTCACTGCCCGGACCAGGTCGATGTTTTTTCCCGGGAATCTCCTGACAGGCATTCATGTCGGCTATTACCAGAACCTGAAGGAACCTGTCAACGCCGAGCTGGCCCTGGTCGACTTCCAGGGAAAGCCAGCCTCGGGCGAGATCCGCGTGACACTTTATCAGAGATATTACGAAAAACACCAGTATCGATTGAGTAAGGTGGCCGGACCCGAGGATGTTTATATCGACAAGACCAAGGCCCACCATTTCCGCGTGCAACACGCCGGTTATTATATCCTTCGCTGCGACACACCGGACACGAACGGCCGCGTGGTCTCGACCTCGGGCGGTTTCTTTGCCTGGGACAGCGGTTATTCCGACCAGGACAACAGGCTGAGGATCGAAACCGATCAATTGAGCCTGCATACCGGGGAAACGCTGAAATGTTTCATCCGTTCACCCCGGGAGGGCCAGGCGCTAGTGACCGTCGAAAGGGGGAAGGTGCTCGATTCCCGGGTCATCACTCTGGATAAGATGACGCCTTTGGATATCCCGGTCAAGAAAGAGTATTTCCCGTCTATCCGCGTCAGCGTCGTCGCCATGTACGGCAATAACATCTCCGAAGAAGCATCCAAGGAGTTCAGAGTGGAGGATAAAGGCAAGATCCTGCGTGTGGCCTTGGAAAGCCCGGGCGAGATCAAGCCGGCCAGTAAAACCAAATTGAAAATAAGGGTAAGTGATAGCCAAAAAAAGGGGGCGAAGGCAAAAATTTTCGTCTACGCCGTAGACGAAGGCAACCTCTCGCTGCAAAGATACCTGACCCCGGACCCGCACCGGTTTTTCTATTACTCCACCCCCCTGGGAAGGAACATTATCAGGACCTATTATTCGAAGAACTTCACCCACTGGAACTTTGAGCGTCCCATGATGGACATCGACCTGAAGGAGCCGGCCATTTTCGGCAGCGTCTTCAGGCCCGACTCCACGCCGCTGGCCGGGGCGACGGTCACCCTGGAAGATGAAAAGCACAACAAGCTGAAAACGACCACGACCAGCATGCAAGGGTATTACAGCTTCCCCGGCCTGCCCGGCGGCCGCTACGCGGTCAAGGCCGAAGCCAAGGGCTTTCATCCTTTCCTCCAGTCCGATATCTACTTTGACGGCGGCCGTCACCGCCCCTGTGATCTGGCGCTGATCCCGGTCTCGGCCGACAAATATTGGAACTCCGCTGATGAGTTCGGCGTAGAGGGTGCGGTCGCAGGCAGGGCCATGCCCGCGCCCATGGCCGCGGAGATGAAAAGCATGGCCCGCCAGAAAGAGGAGGGAGAGGCGGCGGACGGCGCCCTCGGCGGGGTTTATTATGTTGACGGGGCCAATGTCGATATCGCCGGCATCCGCGTGCGCAGCGATTTCCGCGAGGTATTGTTCTTTAAAAACATAGAAACCGATGCCAGGGGAAATGCCGAAATCGAATTTGAAAGCTCGGACCAGCTTTCCACCTTTCGCATCATGGCTGTGGCCTACAGCGAGGACAGTTTTGGGTCAGCGGAAAAGAAGATCATGGTCAGCAAGGATCTGCTGATTTCCGAGGCCATGCCCGAGTTTGCCCGCCAGGGCGACGAGTTCCTTGCCGGGGTTCAACTCAGCAACCGCACCATGCAGAAACTCCCGGTTACCCTGCTGGCCAAGCCGGAGGGGATAAGCATCAACGGCAATCCCCAGATTATACGTGCCCTGGATGCACGCGGCAACAGCCTGTTCCAATTCCCCTTTTTGGCCGACCGCATCGGTGAGGCCAAGATCGATTTTTACGCCGTCTCCCAGGCGGACAAGGACGGGCTCCAGAAAAAATTGCCCGTGACCGACCACCTGGTCACGGAAACCCTGATCGATTTCGCCAGCGGCAAGTTCCTGAAAAAAATGATCGAGCCCCAGGCTGACGCCGAAAACCAGGTCATCACCATCAAAGCCGCCCCCTCCCTGCTGCGGCCGGCTGTCAACATCGCCAAAAAACTTGTTTTCTATCCATATGAGTGCATGGAGCAGCGGGCTTCCAAGGTGATGCCCTTCCTGGCATTCAGCCCGCAGTTGGCAGAGCGCCTGGAGCTGGGCCTGGACCAGGGGCAGGTACGCGAGGCCGTGAACGGCTACCTGAAGATCATCCCCGAATTCATGAATTCGCAAGGGGCCCTTTCATATTACCGCGGCGGCCAGTACAGCTCGGACTACCTGACCGCCTATGTCCTGTGGAGCCTGCACCTGGCCCGGGAGCGTGATTACATGGTGGACCCGCAACTGGTGCAGAAGCTGTCAGCATACCTGCAGCGGGCCAGCCTGGACAAGACCTGCGAAAGCTTTTATCAATTTGTTCTGAGCCTGAACAAGGGGGCCGACAGCAAAAAGCTGAAAAAGCTGGCTGCTGAAAGGGACACCCTGCCCCTGCCGGCCCGGGTTTTCCTGTACCGGGCCCTGAACAATCAGGGAAAACCAGCCGACCTCCTGGCAGCCATGCTGGCCGAGTTCAACAGCAGTCTGCAGGTCGAGGCTGACTTCGCTTACTTTGACGCCGGCGAATTCGCCTACCACCGCGACTTCCCTTTCTACTCCTCGCGCTTCGCCACCGCCCTGCTTCTTCAGGCCGTCCTGGAAGTGGAAGCCGGCCATGTCCTGGCCGAACGCATCATCCGCTGGCTGCTCGAGGCCGAGCCCTACTGCTGGAACACGACCCAGACCAACTTCTGGGTCCTGTGCGCCATGGACGAGTACCTGGCGAAAGTGGAAAAAACCACGGCCCGCAAAGCGGAGATCGTTTTGCTGGGAGAAAAGGCCACTAAAGAGTTCGCCAGCAGCCGGGAAACATTGCAGGTCAGCAAAAAACTCGCTGGCCGAAAAGAAATGGTCGAAGTCAGTGTCAAAGCCGACCAGCCGGTATATGTCACCAGCGAATTGACCTATCAATTGGCCAGGGCAAAAAAGAAAAGCCGCGGCATCGACATCCAGCGCCTGGTCTACAACGAAACGGGACAGGCCGTGGATCAATTCAAGCGCGGCCAGGTCTACCAGGTGGAATTGCTCCTCAGCACCGACAAGGAGGTCCCTTACGGCGTCATTGACGAGCCCCTGGCCGCCGGCTTCGAGCTCCTGCGCCAAGACATCGGCAGCACCCGTTCATTGAAGGAATTCAACACGGCAAACCAGAACAGATATAGAACGCCCTGGGCCCGCCAGGAGAACGCCGCCGACCGCCTGGTTTTTTATACTTATTCCATGCAGGGAAACATGCGCATCGTCTATTTCATCAAGGCCATGTACAGCGGCCGCTTCACCTGGATGCCGGCAACCGCCCAGGGCATGTACCATCCACAGTATTTTGGAAGAATTGCAATATGGAATATAAAGATAAGCGAATAAGCATAAGCTAACTCAAAATATTTCTATTAAAATCTCACAAAAAAAATATTTTTGTTGACAATTCAATCTACACTTGATATTTATATTGTAGATAGAATGTAAAAAGATTCTATTTTAAGTGTAAATCGATTAATATGGCAAGGAAAAACACAAAAAGTTTTAAAATTCAAGTGAGTGTTGACCGTTATACTGCGCATGTTTTAGAAAATCTTATTGAAATTAAGGGGACATCGATAGCTGATGTAGCAAATTTCATTCTAAAAGATTGGATTGGCGATCATTTCAACGAGTTAGAAAAATACAAAATAACAGTTGAAAAAAGTTCAGGGAAACTAATTTTGGATGCTTGACAATTTTAATTTAATGAAATAGATATGAAGCAAGTATTTCCAATAAATAAAAAGCAGGAGGTTGAAAAACACTCTAATTTAACGGAATTAAAATTGCTAACAAAATAAGTATAAAAGGAGGGAAGATGGCATCGTTTAATATGAGTGAAAAAGCAATAATTTATAATTATATATTGTTAACAAGTCAAATAACAATAGAACTAGAAGACGTTTTTGCGGGGAAAAAATTGACTGAACAACAATGTGAGTTATTAAAGAATGGAGCCATACTTTTATCTAAAATTATTGAGGGGGCCACTCTCGTAGAAGGAAAAGAGTTTAAAAATGGATTGACACCCTCAATGGAGGGATTATCAATATATGGATATGCGCTTTCAACAATAAGGGAATTGAACTTAATTAGAAATATAAAAGAAAAAGAATTCACTGAGTTTTTTGAAGAATTACACAATAAAATACAAAAACTCATTGAAAATCGAGTAGGAAAAGGGATTGATATTTCATTATTAAAGAATTTTTTCTATACGTTTGGCGTTTCATTAAGAGGAGATGTTCAAAAAGAGAATTATCCGACAGAAAAAATATTAAGTTTCAATAAAAGAAAACAAATGAATGACTATTTATTCACCTAAATTAATTGAAGAATATGTTTTAGAGACCATTTCAAGAGTAAGAGTTATAAAAGAGCAATGTGAGAATCTTTTATCAAAGGACTTTGCATCACAAGCTCCTAAGAATTTAGCTCAAACACACATCAACATTTGTCATTATTTAGAAACTGCAATTAAATCAATATATAAAGATATTGATTGGAAAAACATCAAAAAAATCGAATCTAGTTTTATTTTATTGCAAACAACAGATTCAATTATAAGAGAATTCGGCTCTCATATACGATATATTGATGGGGCACAAACTCAGAAAGTTCCATGGGGACTAATTTCTCCGCTTGAAAAATACTTAAAACGATTTCTTTCAGATGTCGAAATATTGTTCCGCCCACAGTGGAAATATAATTATGCAATTATTCCAACAAATCTTTATGAGTATTATTCGAAAACTCTTTCAAGTTATGAAACTCATGTAAAAAATAAAAATTTATCGGAGATATTAAAACCACTTAAAAAATATTTTTATATAGTTTCTTTCCCTTCAATTGAGCGGGAAAATATTCTTCTACATTGCCTTTTAGGACATGAAATTGGACATTTAGAAGCAAAAACATACATCTCAAGTCGTAATAAGGAATTTTTAAAATTAATTCAAGATAAAATAGCGGATGTTGTTAATCAGCGAATAAAAAAACCTGAATTTAAAAATGTTCCAGAAGAAATAATGCCTCAAATTAAACAAGAAATAACGCAAGCATACCTCAAGGAAACTTCTGAAATATGGGAACGTGGATTGGAAGAGATTCTGTCGGATATAGTTGGAAGTTTTTTATTTGGTCCAGCCATTTTGTTTTCAAATCTTGAAATTGCTCTTCAGGACTTGAACGGCTTGGATATAACACCAGGAAAAGATAATAACTATTATCCCCCATGGAGAATGCGACTACGAAATATATATCAAGTACAAAGAGACTTAAAATTGTTTCCATTGCAAAAAAAGGCATTTCAATCAAAACCTATTTATAATAATGTATCCAAGGGATTCAAACTTGTTGAAAACATTATTCAAGAAAAATCAGATGAACAGATGTTAAAAAGCAATGATTTATTAAAAATAGCCTATGAAGAAATTGAAAATGATCTTGTAAATGCAAAACGATTAATCCTAATTAAATTGAGTGAACTGTTTTTGTTATTGAATCCTGATAGTTTTTATAAAAATCTATCCCATCTAATAGAAAAAATTGATTTTGGTGTTCCTCCAAATCCTTATGAAAATTCCATTTCAAAAAGAAAACCAGCAGCAATTGTTGAAATTATTAATGCGGCTTGGTTTTATAAATTATCTTGGAAATATAGGCTTTTTGATAAAAAAAATCAGTTTAATGAAAATATATTTAGTAAAAGAGAAAGAATGAATCGCTTGGCATTAAAAGCAATTGAATACGCTGATATGGAAAAAGATTATTCTGATTGGTCTTCTGAAAAGAATCGAAAGCCTTCGTGAAAAGGTACTAAAATGAGTGTAATTACAAAAAAAGAAATAATAAAATTTATGAACAAAACTAAAATAAAAGAAAGATTATTTGTTACTCCCATATTTAATCAAAATGAATTCTTTGATGCATCATCAATTAATGTACGTCTAGGAAATGAATTTATTGTTATGAGAAAACAATCTTTTCCATTATTGGATATATCAAATTCGACTAGTAAAGATAAAATAAGGAAATATCAAGAAAAAATAAGAATTGGATTTCGTGAACAATTTGTCCTTCATCCAAGACAGCTTATAATAGGAAGTACACTTGAGTATATCAGTGTTCCTTGCAAATTAATGTGTTATGTAATTGGAAAGTCTTCATGGGGAAGAATGGGATTAATAATTGCTACTGCAACAAAAGTAGATCCTGGATTCAAAGGTTGTATAACCCTTGAAATAATAAATGAAGGAGAAGTGCCAATTGTTTTATATCCAGGAATTCCAATCGCTCAATTAGTATTTCATGAAACCTCTAGTAAAGAAAATTACAATGGAAAATATTATTGCCCAACAGGTCCCCAATTCCCCAATTTTGAAAAAAACATTGAAGATTGGAAATTTTGGTTTCCAAAAAATTAAAGTAATTATGATCTAAAAAATAGACAAAGTTCAAGTAGCAATTATTAATTAAGTAATACTAAAAATGCCAAAACTTTGCTCAAATAATTTAATTTTCCAAATCAGCGCACGGTGATTGGAACAATAAATCTAAACCCTCACAAAGTTCAGGATCGGGTAAATACCCCCTGGTCTCGGCCAGCAGGGCGCCGCTCACGCCGGCCAGGACAAAGGGCTGGACAAAGGCCTGATGCAGCAGCCAGGCGATGGCGGCGGCCAGGACGATCCCGATCTCGACCGGAGTACCGGTGCTTGTGAAAAAGAACCAGTTGGGGATGGCCAGGCAAAGGAACAGGAAAGCCAGTCCGCTAGCCGAAAACCACAGCCAGCGGCGCGCCAGGCGCCGGCTTTCCGAGCCATGCCGGAAATACAGGGCCAGTCCTTCCCGAATCGATCGCTCCGGTTCGATATTGCCTCGGGAAAAGGCCAGGGCCAGAGTAGCCTGGGCAAGGATCCCGCTCACCAACCGGTCCAGGGCTCCCGAAAAGGGCCAGCCTGAATTCGCGGCAGGTCTTAAAGGGAAATCCCCTTCGCTGCGATAAAAAGCGGACAAGGCCCGGCGCAGGTCGCGGTTCATGAGCGCCCAGCTAGAATAATCGGGGAAAAAGCGTCCGACCTCATGGATGGCTACGGACAGGCCGGGAGCCATGGTGGGACGTTCGGAAAAAAGTAAGAGCAGGGCGGCCCGGTGCCGGAAAAGGAAAAACCGCTGCAAAACCCGGCCGCACCCCAACCCGCTTAGGACGGCCAGTACGAGAACAGCAATAACCACTGACTGGCTGACGCCGCCGGCAAGGCGCAAGGCGAAAAGCAGCATACCGAAAAATATGATGACCAAGAAACCGCCGGCAATGAATATCCCGGCCCGGAAAAGGACTACGGGTAACGCCCGGGAGAGCGTAACCAGGGCTGCTCTGAAATTGTTATCCATGGGCGCCTCTTTGTTCTCCAACGGTCTCATCTGCGCGGGCAAGAAGAGGAAAATGAATTATCAAATTTCGCGACTGCTTTTGGTGTCCAGCAAGAGCTTGCGGGTAAAAGGGATCAGCCCCCCGGCGTCGATGATAACCTGGCGGGCTTTGGGCAAGGCCTCGATCGCAAAGCTTTTTCCGGAGTTTTTGTTGATCACCTGATCGGCGCTGAATTCCAGTTCGTCCCCTTCGTTGGCCTCAATGGTCGGACAGATAACCATCTTCAATCCGAGATTAATGGCGTTCTGCAGGAAAATGCGCGAGAAATTCCGGGCTACCACCACAAAATCAGGACCTTTCAGGCAGGAAGCGGCCTGCTCGCGCGAAGAGCCGCAGCCGAAATTTTTTCCGCCTACGATGATGCTCTGCGGGGGGAATTCCCTATTTTTGACCTTGGCGTTGAATTCGGGATAATCGATAAAGGCGAATTGCGGGGTTTCGGTCGGCAGGACCGTGGCCATGAATCTACCCGGATAAATGATATCGGTGGAAACATCGTCTCCCACTTTAAAGACAACTTTAGCCATCTTATTTCCCTCCTTTTCTGGGATCGGTGATGACGCCGGTTATGGCGCTGGCGGCAGCCACGGCAGGCGAACACAGGTACACTTCGGCATTGGGGTTGCCCATGCGCCCCTTGAAATTCCGGTTGGTGGTGGCCAGGGCCACGTCACCATCGGCCAGGGCGCCCTGGTGAATACCCAAACAGGGGCCGCAACCGGAATTCATCACCACGGCTCCGGCTTCCATGAAGGTGGCAACATAGCCCTTCTTCAAGGCCTGGAGATAAATCCTGGTCGAAGCCGGAAAGATGAGCATGCGCGTCTGGCGGGCCACTTTCTTGCCCTTCAGTATCTTGGCGGCGATGGCCAGGTCGTCGAGGCGGCCGTTGGTGCAGGAACCGATGACGATCTGATTGATCTTGATGCCAACGACCTCCTTGATGGGCTTGACGTTATCCACGGTATGCGGGCAGGCGATCTGCGGTTCCAGCTTGGAAACATTTATAGTGATCACCTGGTCGTAAACCGCGTCGGGGTCCGGAGCGATGATGTCAAGTTGATCTTTGACCCCGGCTTCTTCCTGCAAATAGCGTAGCGTCTCTTGGTCGGGAGGCACAATGCCGGAAGTGGCGCCGGCCTCAACTGTCATGTTGCAGATCACCAGGCGGCCCGATGTCGACATCTGCTCAATGACCGGACCGTGGAATTCGATGACCTTGAAATTAGCGCCTTCAGCGGTCAGTTTGCCGATCAGGTGCAGGATCAGGTCTTTGGGCGCGACATGGCGCTTGAACTTGCCTTGGCAAACCACCTTGATGGTGCCCGGGACCTCGACATTCAGTACCCGGCCCAGGGCCCAGACCGCGGCCATTTCCGTGGCGCCGATGCCGAAGGAAAAAGCGCCCAGGGCGCCATGGCTCGTAGTATGGCTGTCGGTGCCGACCACGACTTTCCCCGGCCGGATATAGCCGAATTCGGGGAGGATCTGGTGGCAGATGCCGCCGCTGTCGCCGCGAATGTCGTGAAATTTTGCGATTCCCTGCTTGGCCACGAAATCCCTGATCTTCTTCTGGTTGCCGGCTGTTTTTGAACTTTCGGCCGGCACGCGGTGATCGAAAATAATGGCGATCTTGTCAGGATCCCAAACCTTGGCATCCAATCCCGTATCTTTGTAAATTTCGGAGAACTGGTTGATGACCAGGGCCCCGTTTTCATGCGACATGGCCATGTCGACCCATGGTTCCAGCACATCTCCCGCTTTGACCGCGGCCTGGTTGGTGGCCTTGGCCAGTATCTTTTCAACCATTGTCATTCCCATGTTTTAACCTCCTTTTTTTATTTAAAACTTAAATCGCGCCTTTTTCTTTTAAGGCTTCTATATCTTTCTGACCATAACCCAGCCCTTTCAGGATATCTTCGGTATGGGCCGAAAGCCGCGGCGGCGGCGCGTCAATCTTAGCCGGCGTCTTGGAAAACTTGGCGGTCATGTTGAAAACCTTGATGGAACCGATGCCCTCTTCCTTGACCTCTTCGATAACGTGCCGGTGCCGGGCCTGCTCCGAAATCAGGGCCGCTTCCAGGCTGACAATATCGCCGGAAGGGATGCCCTTGTCATTGAGCAGGTCGACCCAATAAACCGTGGTGTTCTCTTTCAACTTTGCTTCCAGCAATGGGGTGAGCGGTCTGCGGTTGGCTTTGCGCGTGTCCCGCTCCTGGAAGCGGGGGTCGGTCTTCAGTTCCGGCAGGCCCAGGGTGTCGGCCAGGTCTTCCCATTGCTTCTGCTGGTTGGCGGCGATATTGATGTAGCCGTCCTTGGTGACGAAGGTCCCGGAAGGGGCGGCGGTGAAATTGTCGTTACCCAGCAGCACCGGCTGTTGGCCGCCGATGAGCAGGTTGGCCGCCACCCAACCCATCA
This sequence comes from Acidobacteriota bacterium, assembly GCA_018897435.1. Lineage (GTDB taxonomy): Bacteria > Acidobacteriota > Aminicenantia > UBA2199 > UBA2199 > UBA2199. Next base: position 13,230 of record JAHIKI010000042.1, read on the forward strand.
AGGGCATGATGGAGTCGAGCAGGGACACGTCGATGAACTGCCCCTGGCCGCTGACCTCACGGTGATACAGGGCAGCCATGACGGCAAAAGCAGCGTTCAGGCCGCCGACCGTGTCGCAGACCGGAAAACCGCAGCGCAGCGGATTCAACCGTTCATCGCCGTTGATGGCCATGACGCCGCTCAAGCCCTGGATGATCTGGTCATAAGCGGGTTTAAAGGCATCGGGGCCGGTTTGGCCGAATCCGGAAATGGCGCAGTAGATCAGCTTCGGATTGATCTCGGTCAGCTTCTGGTAGGAAAAACCCAAACGCTCCATGACCCCGGGCCGGAAATTTTCCACCAATACATCGGCCGTTTTGACCAGTTTTCGGAAAATCTCCTTGGCTTCGTCGTCTTTCAGATTCAAGGTCAGCGACTTTTTATTGGCATTCTGGGCCAGGAAGCTGGTCCCCATCAGTTCCTTGTTCAGGCTGGAAACGTTGCCCAGTTTGCGGGCCAGGTCGCCGCCTTGGGGGTTTTCCACTTTGATCACTTCGGCACCCAACAGAGCCAGGTGCATGGTGGCAAAAGGGCCGGAAAGGACATTGGTCAGGTCAAGGACCCTGACTTTTTCCAGTAATTTCATTTTTACCCTCCTTGTCTATGCCTTTTTAAAATTGATCAGCGAACCCGCTTTCAGGATTGAGCCGGGCAGATCGCGATTGAAAAAACTGCCGACGTCGCGGGCGGTTTCCATAAGTTTGTCCAGGTTGATGTCCAAGACCATGTCCTGGCGCTGCAGCGAATGCACGAGATCCTCGGTGCAGACATTCCCGGCCGCCACTTTGGTGAAGGGGCAGCCGCCCAGGCCGCCCAGCGCCGCTTCAAAGTATTTCACGCCGGCTTTCAAGGCGGCATAGCAGTTGGCCAGGCCCAGGCCGTAGGTGTTGTGGAAATGGCAGGCCAGTTCGACCTGACTGTCGCGTTGCAATATTTCAGCATAAAGAGATTCAACCTGCTGCGGATAGGCGTGCCCGGCCGTATCGGCCAGGCTGATATTGCGGATGCCGGCTGCCAGGTACCTGTCCACGATGGAAAATATTCGCTCTTGGGGAATGGCGCCTTCAAAACCGCAACCGAACGCCGACTGGATGGAGACCTGTATCCGTTTCTGTGCTTTCATGGCCGCCTGGGCCATGGCAATGATCTGTCCCACGGCTTCCTCGGTGCTTTTGCCCGTATTTTTGCGGCTGTGGGTATCGCTGGCCGAAACCCCCATGCAGAACATGTCCACGCCGCAGGCCAGGCCGCGCTCCAAGCCTTTTTCGTTCAAGACCAGGCCGGAAAAGATCGCGCCGGACGGTTTTTTGCCTGCCTGGGTAAAATGGCTGAACAGCTTGTCGCTGTCGGCCATTTGCGGCACTTTTTCCGGGTTGACGAACGATCCCAACTGGATCATATCGCTGCCGGATGCGAGCAAGCCCTCCACCCATTCGACTTTTTTCTCAAGGGGAACGATTTGCTTCTCGATCTGCAGACCGTCCCGCAGTCCCACTTCATGAATTTTTACTTCACTCATTTGTCAATCTCCCCATGCGTATCTTCGCGGCCGCTATTCGAAGCTCCGTCCCGGGCTACAGCTTCGCGGCGATCGCTTCGGCCATTTCCAGGGTCTTGCTGGTCCCGCCCATGTCATAAGTTCGCACCTTGCCCTCGGCGATAATCTCGGCCACGGCCTTCTCGACCCTGGCGCCCATCTCTTTCTCGCCCAGCCAGTCCAGCATCATCTTGGCCGCCAGGATGGTGGCGATGGGGTTAGTCTTGTACTGGCCGGCGTACTTGGGCGCCGAGCCATGGGTGGGTTCGAAGACGGCCAGTTTCTCGCCGATGTTGCCAGAGCAGCCGAAGCCCAGGCCGCCCACCATCTGGGCGCAGAGGTCGGAGACGATGTCGCCGAACATGTTGGTGGCCACCAGCACCGAGTAGTTCTTGGGGTTCTTCAGTAGCCACATGCAGATGGCGTCGATGTTGGCGTCGTCCATTTGGATGCCCGGGAAGTCCTTGGCCACTTCCTTGCCGATTTCGAGGAACAGTCCCTCGGTGGCACGCACAACGTTGGCCTTGTGGATCACGGTGACCTTGGGGTAGCCGTGCTTCATGGCGTACTCGAAGGCGGCGCGAATGATGCGCTCCGAACCCTTGCGGGTGTTGATCTTGCAGGTAATGGCGTACTGGTCCAGGGGAACGTCCTTGAAGGCGGCGAAGGCCTTGGCGTTCTTCAGTAGCACGTCTTTGATCTCCTGCGGAACGGGGTTGAATTCCACGCCCGAGTAGAGGTCCTCGGTGTTCTCGCGGAAGACCACCAGGTCGATCCCCTCCTTGTAATTGATGGGATTTCCCGGGTAGGCCTTGCAGGGGCGCAGGCAGGTGTAGAGATCGAACAGCTGGCGCATGCGCACGATCGGTGAGCGGTAGACCATCCCCTTGCCCTGCAGTTCGGGCACCAACTCGACCTCCGCCGCCTTGACCGGCTTGGAAGTGATGGCGCCGAACATGGCGGCGTCGACGCTGTTCAGCAGGTCGATGGTGCGCTGTGGGAAGGATTCGCCCTCCTTGCACCAGAACTCCCAACCGATGTCGCCGTGGATGTACTCGGCGTTGAATTGCAGCTTATCGAGGATGATCCTGGCCGCTTCCATCACTTCCCTGCCGATGCCGTCGCCGGGCAGCCAGGCGATCCTGTACTTTTTCCCGGTTGATTTTTGACCTGAAACGCTCATATATTCCTCCTTTTTAGACAGTAATGCACAATTTTTATATCATAGAAAAATCCCCCCGTCAATCAAAATAAATGCAACCTTTAACAAATAAACCAGCTTCCAGATTTGCCGAAATTCAGGTTTTCAGAAAAGAATTTCTATTGCTTAAGAGTCGGTGAAAAAAATATTTATTTTTCAAACGAAAATGAGATTTTTTTTATTTTATTTTATTTATAATAGTGTTATAGTGTTAAAGAAAAAGAGGAAAGAAATCATATTCTTTCCACTCGAGTTTGGCCTTTTTCTAAGTAAAAAATAAAAAAAGATTAGATGGGCTATTGATTTCAATAAGATTTCTATGCGATAATAAATCTAGTTTATAAACTAGAAAAGGAGGTTCGCATGGGATACCCCACAAAAGTCC
>JAHIKI010000043.1 GCA_018897435.1 Acidobacteriota bacterium
ATACCCCGGCACCGTACGATTTCTGGGGTCTCGAGTTTGAGGCCAGGTCCGCTTTGGCTTTTCCAATAGTGGATTGATCTCGATGGGTGTCTGGTGCAAAACATACTGGTTTTGTAACCAATAAAAAACTGAAATCAAGGCCGCAAAAACATCATTGATCATTGCGCTCGAACGCATTGCTAAAAAAAATAAGAAAAAATAGTTCTACCTACTTGACAGTGACCTTCTAATGGGCGACCCCATTTCCCAAAGACGCCAATCGTAAATGAGATCGGTCCGACCTTCGGCAGTATCTTTATGTTTTTTATAACCCTGTTGTTTCGTTTGTAGGTGAAGGAAGCTTCAGGGGTCGGATCTCCACGGGCTGTTGTCCAAATCAAATAAATCATAGAAATAGTCAAGAGATTTTTATTGATGAAAGCAAAAGGGGCGGACTATGAAAATGTGAAAATGATTATTCCACCTTCCCTTTTTTCTTGCAAAAATTATGGTACAAACGGGACATTGACAAGTAATGCAAGTCGGAAAAGATCGGTATTTCAATAATTTCCCGGTACTTCAAGCCAGTCAAATCATGTAAAAGCACCAGCTCGGCAAAACAAAATCGGTTGCCTTTACCGATACCGGTCTGCGGGAATCCCGACGCCTGCTTGCCGAGTTATTTGCCGCGGCAGATGAGGAGGGTTAGCAAAAACTGTCAATTCAAGATCTCATGCCTTTTTTTAAATCTTCAGCAATTTTCCAAACGCCTTTTTCTAAAAAAGCTTCTATGCTTTGCCGGCCGGCTTTATTGATAAGGTTTGAATGTGAAAGTTTATTATTTTTGGCGTATTCAGCCAGAGTAATTATTTTCTTACCTTCCAAATACGCCAATCGCTTGTGATAGCTGTTGCTAAGCGCTCTTGCGACTATTTCCTCCATTATTTTCGTCGCGCCCTTTACCTCAAATTCCATGAACGCCTCATAGTACATTTTTTGATCAATAAATTTTATATTTATCGGAACAAATCCTTCTCGAATAAGCAGGTAATTATTTATCACCCTGCCAATACGGCCGTTGCCGTCAACAAACGGATGAGTAAATTCAAAAGCAAGGTGTATCCTCGCGATGCGTTTTATGATGTTTTCATGGCTTGCGGCATTATATTCCACCAACATCTTTTCAAGTCTCGCTGTGATTTCTTGCGGATGGGGGGCGATATGATTCGCAACACGAACATACTCATTATCTTTCCTGAACCTTCCGGCAACATCATCGCGGATATTGGCAAGCAGCATTTTATGAAGAGATAAAATTACTTCAAGGGTAAGTTCTTGTTCCTTGGCTCTTTTGTTGATATACGACACAACGCGCGCAAGATTTTTGGTTTCAAAAATTTCTCGTTCGCTTATATATCTGTCCAAATCGATTTGCAGAAGTATTTTTTCCGTTTCTTCAAGGGTAAGGGTGCTGTTTTCTATGGCATTTGAGTTATATACCTGCTCGGCAACTTCATTTTCAGCGATAATTTCAATAAGCGCATCCTTGCCCGCAGCCGCCTTATAGTATCTGGCGCGGAAAGAACTTATTTTCTTAAAAACATTAAGTGTTTTTGCCATATATTGATATTGTATTCTTTTTCACGCTATTGTCAATATAATCGTGAAAAACAGTCATAAAACGCTACATGTTCACGGTTTTGGCAACTGGCCTGTGGGAATCCCGGCACTTGCTTGCCGAGTTGTTTGTCGCGGCAGATGGAGAAGGATAGCGAAAACTGTCATTTCAAGCCCCTCATGCACCGCAGATAAAGTCAAGCATCATAAAGATTCCCCTTGTGCAGAAGCCTATGATTTTTCAATAATTTAGTAGTGACAGGTCGCGACCTGTCACTACCGAGGCTGTTCCAAATAACTTTTTTATTCGCTGCTATGGAAGCCGAGATGAGGGTTGATGATGATTTCTGGAATCTGGAGACCGAACCCCTATGGATCCGGAACCCCTATGGATCCGAACCCCTATGGATCCATATTCGATCCGCAATTGACGTGCCATATTATTATTATTTTAACAGGATTTTTCTTGAAGCTCAATGTTTATTGTTGAGACACGACCCCGGAGGCTCCCCGCAGGGGGCAAAGTCCCAAGGCTCCTTACATGTTGATTCGGGAACTTTTCCTGTCAGGCGGCGTTAATGTATTATGAATATTATGAATATAGAAGCATACTCAGGAGTAATTTCATGAAAAGCAAAATTCAATTCGTCATTTGCCTGGCTGTTCTGGCGGGGCTGTTTTCCTTGGACAGTGATGCCTGCACCACCTTTTCCCTGAAAGACAGGAACAAGCAGCCCCTTTTCGGCAGAAACTTCGATTTCCCCGCCGGCCAGGGACAAATCCACATCAATCAGAGAAACCGGCAGAAAACGTCCATGATCGCCGCCCCGGAAAAGCCGTTCACCTGGACATCCCGGTACGGCAGCATCTCCTTCAACCAGAACGGCCGTGAATTTCCCTACGGCGGCATGAACGAAGCCGGCCTGGTCATCGAACAGATGATGCACGAAAGCGCGGATTCGCAATACCCGCCTCAAGACGACCGCCACGGTCTGGAGGAACTGCAATGGATCCAGTACCAGCTGGATGTTTCGGCTTCGGTCGCGGACGTCATTGCCAGCGACCGGGCGGTGCGCATCTCTTTCACGTCGGTCGCGCCGCTGCATTTTCTCGCCGCCGACGCCAACGGCGACGTGGCCGCCATCGAGTACATCAACGGCCAAATGGTCGTCCATGCGGGCCAGGACCTGAAATACCCGGTGCTGGCCAACGACACCTACGATGCGTCTTTGGCCATTAAAGCGTCCCTGGATGCCGCCGGCGGCAATGGCCATCCCGACCGCTTTGCCAGGGCGGCGGGCATGGTCGAGGCATTCAATCCGAACAGCGGCCCGGCCCTGGAATACGCCTTCGACATTTTAAAAAATGTTTCCCAGGGCGGGACGCAGTGGAGCATTGTCTATGACCTGAAAAAAAAGGCCATATTTTACCGGACCCGCACCAACAGCCGCATCCGCCGCATCACCATGGACATGTTTGATTTTTCCTGTGCCGCCGCCGGGTTGTTCGCCGACATCGAGGCCGATGATTGCGCCGCCGCGGATTTCAAGACCAGCACCTACGAAAGCAATCTGAAGCTGATCGGGGACGTGTGGAGCAGCGTGGAATTTTTAAAGGCCCTCCCCCAGGAAATGAGAATAGCCTGGGCCAAATTTCCCGCTACCACAACCTGCAGCAAAAAATAGGCGATCCCCTTTATGAAGTGGGGCACGGGGGGCGGTGCTTGTTTATTTGCACAATTCATGATCTTCCGTTTTTTTCATGACGGACCATCGATCTGAGTGAATTCATCCTGACGCCGGCGAACCCGGGCAATCTGGCGATCTCGCGGTATTTCAAGCCGCAGCGGTCATCCATCAGGCAATAGGCCAATACCTCTCTCTCCTCATGCATTAATTCCATTAGTATCTGATCAGTTGAATTCTTGCTTTTTTTGTCAGGATTTTGCCCTGACACAATTTTTTGGTTCTGGCTTCGCCAGGTTAGGTTAAATGCAAAACTGCAAACACCGTCCCCATCCCCCTTGAGACCTGGCCCTCATGCCCCGCTTATTTTCTGTATTTTTTTTGTTGTATTTTTGCAAAAACGTGAAAATCTCTCCATACCATGCCATAAGTTGTAATGGCCCCCGGTTGGCATGGATCGCTGCAATATACCCCCACTTTATATATTCCGGGAGTCAAATCAGCTGGAACTTTCACCAGCAATTTTGTGTCACTCCAGGAAAGCACAATTAGCTTGTTCCCCTTGCCATCTTTATTTATGGCTGGCATCTTTATGCCTTGCTCATCTCCAAAAACCCCGATCATTTCAAAAGTTGTCCCTGGAAAACCCGAGGTTTTACTGATGAAATTCAAGGTCAGAAAACATTTTTTTTCAATTTTCTCCGGGATTTTTATCTGCTCAATTCGCTTGGTTCTGATACTTCTTAAAACGAGCACTTTTACCGATGCAATGTTGCTCAATTGCAGCCAGGGTCCATATACGAGACAAAAATCGAACTTCTCCCCTGACTTGGCATCCGCGGGAATGGTAAAACCATCGTTAAAATTGACATGAACCGATCCCATCCCGGGATATTCGATGTCCAGCTTGTCCGATACCCAGCTGAAATCGCTCCGGGTTACAAAAATTCTCATCCTGGTGCCGGCAGGCCGGTCAAAGTCCGGATTGTGAAAAACATCCGCCTGGAACTTCAAGACAGCCCCGGGCTTCACGGTCGGCGCAGGGTTGATCGTGAGGTTTGCGGTAATTACGGTCTCAGCATTGACAACACCACAGAAAGCAAAGATCGCAAGGCAAACCAGGCTCACTCCGACGTTCCGACAATGACATGCTCTTACTGAACCTTTTTTCATTTTCTCCCCCCATGATTAATCAAATTAAAATTTCTGGAAAATTAATTTTCCTTGTATTTTCAATTTCAATTTTAAAATAAAAGATCTCAGCAAATATCTCAGTAATAAATAAACTGACAAAAAAAGAACTCCCTGGGTCTCTTGGCGTCCCGCCCCCCTCTCTAGCCGGCCATTTCGCTGGGATTGGGGATTTTAATGATCAGGAAACTGGCATCCTGAGCGGACTTGTTCTTAATGTTCATTGCGGTCTGATGGCTGACCGGCAGCAAAGATCCCTTCCTGGCCAGACTTTCCGTTCCATCCAGGTTGATCGCGACTTCGCCCCTGACAACCGGGATATGCACATTCGAATTCGCGTTATGCTGGGGAACGCTTTGCCCGGGCTTCAAGGCGGCCTGCATCAGCAGTAAACGAAGCCATTGGTACCAGGTCTTTCATTATTACTTTTACTTTTTATTTGCAAAGATTCCCTGAATACAGTGTGAACCATCCGCTGAAAAAGAAAGGTCAAAAATCTTCGGGATCGAGTTTCAGCTCCTGCCATAAAAATGCAAGATCCAGTCCGGGTTCTCCGCTGAGGAGGTTCTTCTGCTCCAGAACTTCGAAATCTTTCAGCAGTTGCGCCACGGCCTTCCGCCCCGTATTCGAGCGCACCGCCTGGCGTGGGGTTTTGCCAGCAAGCGCCGGCAGATTCATCTCAGGCCAACTCTGGTAGTGCTTGCGCTTGAATTGATTGATGATCTTTGCCTGTTCTTCCATTGGAATCTTCACGGATTCCGGGGCATCATGCCGTGATTGTTTAAGCATCCTTGCCAGGGGGGTCTTTTTTTGTTCCTTCAGTACAATCGTCTCTCTAAAATTATTTTCCAGGACTTTCATTCCCTGCCGAAACCGCTTCAGGGAATTGGCCTCGAATTGCAATTCATCAGCCTGCAGTCTGAAAGTACCCATGACGGTCTGTCCGCCGGACGCATCCTTTTCGCTCGCGTACCAGGTGAGTATGCCGTCGCCGTCGTCCCGGATCGTAATCGCTTTCTGCCCGGCCAGCGTCTGTCGGACAGTATCCATGTCCGGAATGCTGAAGACCGCCTGGCAAAAATTGAGGCGGTCGCCGTCCCGGTTGCGGAATCTGGGCTGCACCGGATGGATCAAGGGATCAATCCATAACCGACACATCTGCGGAGAAAAGCGTTCGCGCCTCACTCGCGCATCCTTGGCGTTGGCCGTGGCCAACTTCCGCGCCGTCTTTTCCAGCAGTGGCCTTTTATCCGGCGTAAAGATGTATGTGGCACCGGAAAGACGGTGCACGCCGTCCAGCAGCCAAAGGCGGCAGGCAAGAATCCCCCAGCGGGAAAGCTGCCGGCTCGCGATCATATCAACCACCTGGAACTCGCACCCGTCTTCCAGACGTTTCAAGGCGAAGCCGCGCCCGGGGAAAACGGCACGGATCTCGAAAAGGTCCATTTCCGCCTTGCACATCATGGTCAAGACCATTTTCTGCAGCCCGGGAAGAAAGAATTTCTTGCGATACATGTATAGCTCGGCGATTGTTCTTCCTTCGTCATCGAGGGCGTGATCGAACAACAGCCAGTCCAGCAAATCGATCCACAGATTTTTGGCGATGCCTTCGCCTCCTTTCTTGGCCGCGGCGCTGAAGCCGGGGCAAAAAGCCATGTCAGCATTATCCAAACTTTTTGTTATTTGGGGGCGGCCAAATTGCATGAGGCATTCCATCAATGCTTCCTGGGTCTGATTTTCCGGTCCATTGACAAAGCCGTCCTCGGGGAAATCAAAAGCTGGGAGGAGTTGGCTAGACTGGCGTTTCGGCTTCATTTTTCCCTTTCCCTGGCCATGAAAAAAGTGAACACCTGGAATATCTGTCTCACATGTCTCCTGAAATCAGTATAATCGATATTTTACAAAATTACAAAGACCGTCCCCATTGCTTCTGTTGGCAGCAATCCGTTGCTAGGCATCCTTCAGAATTAGTTAGGGATACCGTTCGCCTGGACGGCTCCGTCCAGCAAGCGGATGGTGCTTTTGGAAAAGGCGGCGATGGCCGGGTCGTGGGTCACCATCAGAATGGTCCGTCCGCCTTTCCAGAGTTGGGAAAAAATCTCCATGATCTCGTGGCCGCTCTTGGAATCGAGGTTGCCGGTCGGCTCGTCAGCCAGAATGATCGGAGGATCCATGGCCAGGGCCCGGGCGATGGCCACCCGCTGCTGCTGCCCTCCCGACATTTCGGTCGGCCGGTGTTTGGCCCAGGGCGCCAAGCCCACCATTTCCAGCAATTCGTCGACCCGCGCTTTGCGCTCGGCGCCTTTCTTGCCGTTGAACAACATCGGCAGCTCGATATTTTCATAGGCCGAGGCGTAGGGCAGCAGGTTGAAATTCTGAAAAACAAAACCGACTTTGCGGTTGCGGATGGTCGACAGTTGATCGAAAGTCAACCCGGAAACATTTTTACCCTCGAGATAATAAGAACCCTCGCTCGGAGTATCCAGACAGCCGATGATGTTCATCAGAGTCGACTTCCCGGAACCGGAAGGACCCATGATGGAAATGAAATCGCCCTTCTGCACAGTAATGAAGACGCCCTTGAGGGCGACGAATTCGACCTCGCCCATCTTGTACACTTTCGAGATATTGCGAAATTCGATCATGATCCACCTCGGATGCTATTCATAACGCAGGGCCTCGATGGGGTTTTGCCGCGAAGCCCGCAAGGCCGGAAAAATTCCCGAGACAAAAACCAAAACACAAAGGACCACCAGGAAGACAATCAGGATGTCGAGCGAAAATATCGGCCGCAGCAAATAGGCCTTGATGCCGAAATCTTCATAGCCGATAGGGACCAGGTTCACCAAACTGACGATATTGAACGCGATCAGGGTCCCCCATAGCGTCCCTTTGAAGAAAATGGCGAAGGTTTCCAGGAAGAACTGCATGACAATATGGCGCCGGCGCGCTCCCAGTGCCATCTTGATGCCTATTTCGCGGGTGCGCTCCTTGACCACGGCATACATCAGGTTGGTCACGCCCACGGCGCCGATCAGCAAGGTCAGTGCCCCGATGATGCTCAGGAATATTTCGATGCCCTTGAAAATCTTGGCCCCGGTTTCGTAATCACGGATCGTGTTCCAGAAGTTCACGGCATTGGCGTCATCATCGGCGAAGCGGTACTTGCGCCCCAGGACGCGGCGCACCTGGTTCTCCATGAACAGGGCATCCCTGGGATCGGCCGGGCGGATATGAATACGGTCCAAAAAACGCTGAAAGTCGATTTGACAAAATGTGGAGAAGGGGATATAAACCGTTTCCGAATCGGGTCCCTGATACATGGAACTTTGCTGCTTTTTCTTCATGACCCCGATTACGGTAAAAGGTGTCTGCTCGATGCGGATTTCCTTGCCGACCGGATTGCTGTCGCCAAAGAGTTCCTTGGCCACGTTCCAGCCGATAAAGGCCACGCGCCGGGCTTTTTCCTGATCCAGATCATTGATGAAGCGGCCGCCGGCTGCGGGAATCTGGGAACGCATCTCGGCAAAACAGGGGTAAACGCCGTTGACCGAGCGGTTGGACTCTTTGCCGCGATAGGAAATATTATGGCTGTTGTTGGCCTCGGGAGAGATCATGGCGATGCCCGGGATCTGCCGCTTGAGCAATTCCAAATCTTCCATGTGGATGTGAATACGCCGGGCGCGCGGTAAGCCCTGGTAGGGTTTGCTGGTCTGGCCCCTGGTTAACATAATCATGGTACTGCCCAACCCCTTGAAACTGACGCTGCCGGCATTGGACAGCCCGCGTCCGAAAGACATCAACAGCAGCAATGACAGGGCCCCCCAGGCAATGGCGAAAGTGATCAAACTGGTCTTTTTCTGGCGCTTGCGGAATTCATTCCAGTACAAATGCAGAAGTTGCATACGCATGGTTATTTCCTGAGCGCTACGATCGGGTCGGTGGCGGCGGCCCGGCGCGCCGGCGTCAGGCCGGAAATGGTACCGATGGCCAAAAGAATCAGCACAGTGACGATCCCGACAAGGGGATTAAGCTTGGGGATGCCTATATACTCCTCTAATTGTTTGGCCGGCAGCAGGGCCAGCAGCAATGCCGCCAGCAAAAAACCGATGGTGCCGCCGATCAGGATGATGCAATTGGCTTCGGCAAAAAACTGCCACATGATGGCGCGACGCTTGGCGCCAACCGCCAGCTTGATGCCGATCTCCCGTATCCGTTCCTCCACCACCACCAGCATGATCGAAGCCACGCCGACGCCGCCAACCAGCAGTGTAAAGGAGCCGATGATGCCCAGGAAAATATTGAAAGCCGTAAAAAACACGTTGAACTGCCGTTCAAAATCGGAAAAATCCCAAACGAACAAAGCGTCCTTGTCCAGGGGATTGAATCCCAGCCGCTCGCCAAAGTAATTGCGCAGGGCGGCGATGGTCTGTTTGGACAAGGCCGGATCGCTGGGCTGGACAATGAAATTCTGGACATACTTCACGCCATACAGGGTCATGTAGGTGGTCCAGGGAATGAAAGCGCAGTGCGTGTCACGCATGCCGTTGTAATTGCTGTTCTGATCCTTTTCGATCATCACGCCGACAACGGTAAAGGGCACGCCCTCGATCATCACCTGCTTGCCGACCGGCTCCATGCCTTTGAAGAGGTTCTTGGCGATGGTTGCGCCCAAAAAACAATTGCGCCGGTGCTGCTCCACATCGTACTCATTGATGAAACGCCCCTGGCCTGGGATGGTATTGCGGATGCGCTCAAACGGCACATCGACGCCGCGCACGGTATTGAGCAGCTGTTCGCGGCCATGGCGGATATTTCGGCTCGATATGAATTCGGGCGAAAGGGCCCGGATTCCCGGCAGCCGCGCCTGTAGCAAGGGCAGTTCATCTGGTGTAACCTGTATGCGGCGGCCCTTGGGCAGCCCGTTGTAGGTCATGGTGGTCTGCCCGGGAAACACCAGGATGATGCTCTGTCCCATCCCGCGGAATTGCTTCATTTGCTGTTTGCCGATGCCGGTGCCGAAGGCCAGCAGCAGGATGACGGCGAAGGTCCCCCAGGTCACTCCGGAAAGGGTCAGGAATGTCCGCAAAGGCTGGCGCACCAGGTCGCGGAACAGGTTGCGGAAAAACGCCAGGATCATTCGATCTCTCTGGGCGGCCGCTCGACCACCTGCTCGCCGGCCTTCAACCCGGAAACGATCTCAATATTCAAGCCGTCGGAAAGCCCGACCTGGACCTCCTTCTTTTCGATTTTTCCATCCCGCATCGTTTCCACGAAACGCTTGTCGTTTTCGAAGGTGATCAAGCGTTCCGGGATTATCAGGATGTCTTTTTTATCCTTGATCTTGAGATAGGCCGTGGCCGAATACCCGGCGCGCAGGGTGACCTTGTCGGCATCGATGATGGCAATTTCGAGGCCGAACATGGTGGCATTGCCTTCTTTCTCGGCCTTGGGATAAATGCGTTCCAGGCGGCCGCTTACCTTGGCGTCGAGCAGCGCCCCGACCTGGATGTCGGCAATCATTCCCGGTAGGAGTTTGCCGACATCGATCTCATCGACTTTGCCTTTGAAACGCAGCAAGCTCATATCGGCCATGGAACACATTTCGGTGCCGGGCTGGAAATTGGTCAGGGGCACCACGGCATCACCCTCGAAAGCGTCCTGCTGCAGAACAATTCCCGACATCGGCGATTTCACTATGGAATCCACCGAACGATTGATCATTTGGATCCGGCCTTTTTCCAGCAATTCGAAGCGCTCCTGGGCGATCTTGTAGCGCAATGAAATTTCACTGAAGCGCGACTCGGTCTCTTCCATGTCCGAATCCGAGACCAACTGCGCCTTATACATCTTCACTTTGCGGTCCCGCTCATTGCGGATTTTTTCCATGAGTATTTGCGCGACTTCCATGTTGCGCCGGGATTCGACATACTCCAGGGGCGTGGGATTGGGGGAAATTTTGAACAGGGGCTTGTCTTTTTCGATCCAATCACCGATTTTGAAGTACACTTCCTCGACCAGCCCCGGAATGGTCGATTTCACCTTGATTTCTTTTTCCGGTTCAATGGTGCCTACCGCCAATGCCTTTTCAGAGATATCTCCTTTTTTAACCGCAACGAATTTCAGACCGCCATTTTTGTTGTTTTTTGAGGAGAATAAGAAAACCATGGCCGCAACCACCAATATAACAAGAAATCCAATGATCAATACTTTTTTCATCTTCATGCGTTACCTCTCTTGAAGAATACAGGAATAGTAAACGAAAACAGTCGGGAAAAGGTTCATTTGCAAGCACTCCAAACCAGACAAACCTTGATCTTTCCGTTGACCTTGCCGGGTTTTCGCTGTACGGGAGCGGTTTCTATGAGGCAGTGAACGCGGCAAGCCCGTCGGCAGTCGCGCAGACTCTCGTCCAGAAATCAATCTCTTTTTCTATCAGGTCAGCGATGAAGGGCTCGTCCCGGTCAACCTTCAATAGCACGGTGTGGTCGAAGCGGAAGCTCCAGTAATGGATCTCTCCCAGGCCGGTGACGGCCAGGATATGCTGCAGTTGAGGAAAGTATTTTTCAGGCACGCAACCGGACGCGGCAAACCGGTGGTCCTTCTCGCCCGGGCACTTGATTTCCACCACATGGCGCCCGTCGGCGCTCAAGCCGTCCAGGCTGGCGCGCATCCAGGCGTGGTCCGTTGACTGCACGCAGACGGGTTCAACTTCGATGCCGGTGTGGCGGATAAAGGCCTCGCGGGCCAGCGGTTCGAGATCCTTGCCCCGCTGCATGTAGCCATTGGCCGGCCGCTCGGCCTGCTGCCCCGTCTTGAGCAAAAGCAGCTCGCCCGCCTTCTGCCAGGGCGAAAGGCCCATGACCACCGGGGCGTCGGAGGCGCCGATGCCCTGACGCCGCCAGGAAAGCCATTCGGCGGTATTCTGCTCAAAATCCAGTTTGCGGTAAGATTTGATTGAAGGGTCCTGCATCGATCTTTGTATCACAAAGTGCTGTAAAAAGCAAAAAGCGAGCGGCCTAATGACAAACCCGGCAGCCGCCAAACAGCAAAACCTGAACTATCTAAGGCAACTGCCCGGGCATGATGATGCGCTTGATCCGGCGCCAGACCCTGACCAGAACCCGACGAATCGGGGGCCAGAGTGGATAGAGCAGCAAATAAAAATTCACCCAGGAAGAAGGTGCGGAACGGTTAGGCCAAAAGCGGGCCCGACCCTGCCGTTCCACTTTGCTGATCAAGCCCAGGATGTTTTCCGCCGGTATCCAGCCGTCGGCCTCGGGGCAATTGTCGCCTTTGATGAAATATTTCCTAGCCATGGTGTGCAGCACGCGGTGGACCAGCATCTGCGGCCGCTCGGGGTGGCGGAAGGCCAACACGTCACCGCGACAGGGCATGATGTCTTTCAGTGGCGAAACGGTGATGACGTCGCCGTCGCGAATGGCCGGCGTCATGCTGTAGCCCTTGGCCTGGAAGCGGAACGACGCCCCCTTTTCATGGACCGCTTCGATCAGCTCCATAATGACCGGGGCCGACAAGGAGATGCCGTCAATATTCTCGATTTCGTTCATTTTCAAAAAAATCCATACCGCAGAACACCCCTGAATGGATATTTCATCCCTAATAATTATCACATTATGGAAAGAATTAGTAGAAGACGGTTGGAAACCGATCAGCTTGACAAACTATTTCTAGATATTCACACCAATAAATCAATTTAATCACTTGAAAAATTCAATATTTTCTGCTAATCTATAACCTACATGGTGGCAAAAAAATATCCGCGCGTCTATTCTCGCCATTGACTTCCCATTCCTGCAGCGGCTATAGTGAATGACGCTCGGAAACCTTGACGAGGAACTGCAATGAACCTGCGAAAGGAAACCGTTGTCCGTAAAGTTGTGGATGCTTTCCCCAGGGCACTTCTGGGCGTGAATATCGACCTTACCTACCGCTGCAATCACAATTGTCTCCATTGCTGGCTATGGCAGCCAGCCGATGATCCATCCTCTGCTGGGGAACTGACGTTTGATGAATTTCGCCGTATCGCCAATGAAGCGCGTGCTCTCGGTGTCCGGGATTGGACGATCTCCGGCGGCGAGCCGATGTTGCGACCCGATTTTTTCGACATCGTAGAATACCTTACCCACAAGTCACGTTTATTTACTGTCAAAACTAACGGGACGCTGGTCACGCCGCGAATCGCCCAACTGCTCGCTCGTCCCGGAGAAACCTGGGTGTCGCTCTACGGAGCCACCCCTGAAGTATATGAACGTGTCACGCGTACGCCTGGTGGATTTGAGCGAATGCTGCGCGGCATCGCGATGCTGAAGAAAGCAGGGGCGCGGGTGGTCATCCAAGCTTTCCCCATGCGCGAGAACTGGCACCAATGGCCACAGATGGTTGAGTTGGCTCGCTCCCTCAGCCCCCTCTGGCGACTGGGCGCAGCCTGGCTCAATTTCAGTGCCGATGGCGATCCAAGCCGCAACGCCATGATCGCCGCCCAGCGCCTCGCCCCCCAACGGGTCATCGAACTTGATCCACCTTTCATAGCTGACGAAGAGCGCCAACGGGATGCATGCAGAGCGGACATAAAAGATGGCGACTGTCTGCTGACAAGTTGCATCGCCTCCCGCAGAGAAATCCATATTGACCCCTATGGCGGACTCTCGATCTGCTGTTCGATCAAGGACCCGGCGTTGCGCTATAACCTGCGACACGGTACCGTGCGCCAAGCGTGGGAGGAATTCGTCCCCTCCCTGGCAGAAAAAGTCCGCGGCGGAGAAACGTACCGAAAACAATGCGGCAGCTGCGATCTGCGCGATCATTGCCGCTGGTGTCCGATCTACGCTTACCTTGAGCACGGCGATCCCATGTCCAAAATCGATTATTTATGCGATATCGCGCAGGAAAATCGTCGATATAGGGAGAAATGGCACGTCGACAACCGCCGATTTTTTCAGATCGGCGGCATCACCATTCAGGTCGATTCCGACCTCCCATTCCGAAAAGACACTTTTCTTCCAGCTTTATCGGCGTTTGCAATCGAAAGCCCCGGACCTGACAAGGTCGTCGTGCACCACTCCTACTCTCTTGAGGGTGTAGAGAAGGATTCGCTGGGAGACGAGGTCTTCCGCCAGGGCGCATGGACGATATTTCGCAAGGGAGATTTCTGGATCTATCGGAGCAGTACCGAGGGGCGCATCTTTACCATCGGCGTATTCAGTTCCGACCATTCGCGCGGCCGGATCTTTCATGCTGACAAGGACTCCTGGCTCAATGGCAGCTTGAATTCACTCAGCCTGCCTGTCACCGACCAGATCCTGCTCACCCGCCTCCTGGCCGAGCGTCAAGGATGCATGCTCCATTCAGCCGGCGCTGTTCTGGACGGCCATGGCTTCATGTTTGTCGGCCACTCCGAAGCAGGGAAAACGACGGTCACCCGTCTCCTGGAGAAGGAAGCCGAGATCCTGTGTGATGACCGGAACATCGTCCGCCGCCAACCAGACGGGTATCGCCTGTACGGCACCTGGAGCCACGGCGAATCTCCGTTGGTTTCCCCGCGCTCAGCTCCTTTGCTGGGCGTATTTTTCCTGAAACAGGCGGAACGTAACTGCATAGTGCGATTGGCCAACGCCAAGGAAATCCGCAAACGGTTGCTGGCTTGTCTGATCCGGGGATTCGTCGATGCCGCCTGGTGGAACCGCAGCCTAGATTTCATCGAGTCCTTCAGCCATGATGTGCCGTGCTTCGAGCTGAATTTCACCAAGCAGGCCGATCTGGCTTCCATGTTGAGAGAATTGCCAAAATGAGCCGTTATGTGTCGAGGACATCCCGCTGGACGCTGCCCAGGGGAAAACTGCCAACGCTCGACATCGAGTTGACCGAGCGCTGCGACAACTGCTGCATTCATTGCTGCATCAGCCAGCCTATAGATGATCATGCGGTTCAGGCGCAGGAATTGCCCTCCATACGCATTCGGCGGCTGCTGGAAGAGGCGGCGCTGCTGGGCTGCCTGCAGGTCCGCTTCACCGGCGGCGAACCGTTGCTCCGCGAGGAGTTTCGCGACCTGTATATCTATGCCCGCCGGCTGGGAATGCGGGTAATGCTGTTCACCAATGCCCGCCGCATCACGAGGGGGCTCGCCGACCTGTTCACCCGCGTTCCGCCGCTGGTACCGATCGAAGTGAGCGTGTACGGAATGACACGAAGTTCCTATGAGGCGGTAACGCGGGCCCCGGGTTCGCACGCCGAGTTCCAGCGCGGCCTCTCCGAGCTGGACCGCCAACAGATCCCCTATGTGGTGAAGTGGGTCGTGCTGCCTCCCAATCTCGACGAACTGGAAGTCTTCCAGACCTGGGCCGGAACGATCCCATGGATGACCCAGCCTCCTAATGTCAACTTGGCATTGCAGTTGCGTAGCCGCCGCGACAGCGAGGAGCGTAACCAGCTCATCGCCGGCCTTCGCTTTGACCCGAAACGATGGGGAACGATCTTTGCTGGTGAGGCAAACGCGAAGAAACTGGAGTTCCATGATTTCTGTCGGCGCTTCCTGGGTCCGCAAGGAAACCGCCTGTTCGATTGCGGATTCGGCGATACTCCCTGCGTCGACGCCTACGGCCGGCTGCAGCCTTGTCTCAGCATCCGTGCTCCCGAACTGACGTACGATTTGGATCAGGGGACTTTCGTAGAGGCACTGACTGAATTCTTTCCTGCACTCCGCGAGGTCAAAGCGGTGAACCCCGATTACCGCCAGCGCTGCGCCCGCTGTTTTCTCAAGGGGCTATGCGATCAATGCCCGGCCTGGTCCTGGACAGAACACGGCACCCTGGACACACCCGTCGATCATATCTGCGAACTTGCCCATGAACAGGCGCGTGCGATCGGCTTGCTGATCGATAAAGAGAAGGGCTGGGAAACCGCCGATTGGAAAAATCGCATTCAAAATCTTGGCAAGCTTGAAAAAAGAGACATTTAATGTCATAATTATTATGAAAACTAAATAAACAAAGTGAGGGATTATGGGAAAAAAGAAATGGTCGACACCGAAGCTGACTGTGCTGGTACGCAGCCGCCCAGAGGAAGCCGTACTGACTGTCTGCAAGGTACAAAAACCAGGCGTATCCGGTCCCGCAACGGACTCGCAAAATTGCGGAGTGGGGACCGTTAATTGCGCCGCATGCCTGTCCCGAGGCGGGGGCGGGTCTTGAGCTTACAGACTTGAATACCACCGCGACAGAAATATCGTTGGACATGGTATTCGTTCGCTCGGAGGACGTCGTGGCAAGGGAGATCGAGGGCGAGCTCATACTGATCCCCATCGCGGCCGGCGTTGGAGACATCGAAGAAAGTTTGTTCACATTGAATGAAACGGGGCGGGCGATATGGGGCCTCCTCGATGGCCGCCGCTCATTGGGCGAGATCACTTCCCAAATGACGGCCGAATACAATGATTCTGACGGTCAAATCAAGGAAGACGTGCTTGGCTTGGTTTCTGAACTAGCAGCTCGGAGCATGATCGTCAGGAAGTAACTGAGTTATTCCTCATGAATTGAAAGCAGCATCGTCACTTCAGCCGCAAATTTTTCGATCGCAAATATGGGTCTATTATGATCATGAGTGCTTTTGTCGGGGCCAGAAAGGAGAGAGGGATTAAGTGGGTAAAAAGAGGTTAGCGCTCGGCCATTTCGCCATCCGCCTAGGGCGATTCATCCAGTCCCTGGCAATTGTTCCGATGTCGCCTAACGATCTGGTCGAATTCAGCCGCCGCTCTTATTCTCAAGCCCAACGGATAGAAGATTGGGGCAGAGATGCCCTGATGGCCGATGGCCTTTACCCGGGCGAGGAAGCGATGTTATCGAGGATCCCGCAGAGATCAGGCCCACTTCTGCTGCTTGGCGGCGGCGGCGGACGCGACGCGATCGGCCTGGCCCGGCATGGATTCACCGTCACGGCTGTGGATTTCGTTCCCGAATTACTGGAGTGTGCCAAGAAAAATGCGACCCGACACGGACTTTCCATCCAGGTCCTGACACAGGAAATATCTCTGCTCGACACCCCCGTAGCCGCCTATGACATCGTCTGGTTTTCGCAACGGTTGTATTCCACGGTACCGACAAAACAAAGAAGGATCACGCTTTTGCAAAGAGTCGGCCGCGCCCTGTCCCCGGGCGGGCTGGCGGTTTGCCAATTCCATTGGGACATCAACGCCAATCGGTCGCCGCAAAAAATGCGGACCTTGCGCCGGTTGGTCAGGATGACATTCGGGCTTCATCAGATCGAACCTGGCGACCAGCTTTGGCAGCAAAGGGAGTATTTGCACGCTTTCCATGATGAAGAGCTCCTGAAGGCTGAGTTCGCCGCCGGCGGTTTTGAAATCCTCCATCTCGAGTTCTTCCCAGCCTACATGTCGGGCAGCGCGATTCTCCGCAAGCGCAATACAGTTTGATGGCCAGGCTGCAGACCAGGGTTATCGATATTCAGGATCTTGGCATCTGGAAAACAGTGAGGCAGAAGCGAATTCCTTTGGGATTCGACCTGGAACTGACGGCGCGCTGCAACCTTAACTGCCGCCATTGCTACATCAACCTTCCAGCCACTGAGTTTAGGACGGCCGCAAACGAACTTAAGACAAAAGAGATTTATAGAATTGCCGAGCAAGCGGTCGAGCTCGGCGCCCTCTGGTGCAGCCTAACCGGCGGCGAGCCTCTCTTGCGCCCCGATTTTAAGGACATTTATCTCGCATTGAAGAAGCTCGGCTTGCTGGTCACGGTCCACACGAATGCCACATTGGTCGGCGATGAACAGGTTGAGTTGTTTCGGAACTATCCGCCCCGAGATATCGAAGTCACCGTCTATGGGACGTCGGCCGAGACGTATGAGCGAGTCAGCAGGATCCCCGGCTCCTATGAGCGCTTCAGGAAGGGGCTTCAGCGATTGATCGACGGCCGGGTCAAGGTCAGGCTGAAGGCCATGGCCTTGCGTTCGAACCTGAATGAGATGAAGGATATAGCGAAGTTCTGCCGGAAACAAACGAAGGATTATTTCCGCTTCGATCCGCTTTTGCACCTGCGAATAGACAGAAACCAGGAACGTAATGTCGAGATCATGGCAGAACGGCTGTTACCTGTGGAGGTCGCCCGCCTGGAACGAGAGGACCCTGAGCGCTTCGATTCCTTGATGAAAGGATGCGGCCGCCTAATCGAGCCGATTCGTTCCGATCATTCATATGACGAGTGCTTGGCTTGCTCCAAGAGCAGTACCTGCGAGCACTTCGACCGCATGACGAGGCTGATCACCTGTGGAGCCGGGAATAGCGGCTTTTATATTGCCCACGATGGTTCTTTCCGCCTTTGCGCCTCACTCTGCACACCTGGAACGACCTATGACCTGCGGAACGGTACTTTGAAGGAAGCCTGGGAGAAGTTCGCACCAGCCATCCGGGATCTCAGGATCGACAAAGGTGGTTTGCTGAAAAAATGTCATTCCTGCGCCATCATCAATCTCTGCATGAACTGCCCGGCCCTTGCTTACCTCGAAACTGGCGTGATGGAAGAGCCGGTCACGTATTTCTGTGAAGTGGCCCGGGCGCGTAGAAAAAACCTGGAAGAACCGAAGGAGCCGATTATCGGCATGCCCGGCCCAGGGAACACCTAAAGTAAAGCGATGACTCCTCCGCAGTACTCAAAAATCAAATCATTCGCTTCCCATCTCCTTCATTTTAAAAACCCAAGTTTCGCTGCCTATTTGATAAAACGGACTCAACATGGCTGGGATAAACCCGAATTCTACACCCAAGACGCCCTGCGATTAGCCAGGGAGGCGGGCACGGCTTCCCCAGCGCTGGTCAAGACCGATCGCTTCGAGGTAGGGGCCATTGAGATCAACAACTTCTGCAATCTGAACTGCCGCATGTGCAACTCCAACCAGGCGAAGCGTCCCCGAGGTTTCATGACGCCTGAGGTCTTCGAATGCCTGGTCAAGCAACTGAAAGCGGCGGGGATCCAGCGCACCGCCCTGCATACGATCGGCGAACCCCTGCTCCATGGCCACTTGCTCCGGCTGCTCGAGATCGCAGAAAGATACAAGCTAAAGGTTTGGATCTCGACCAACGCCCAGTTTCCCGAGCTCATCGAAGCGATCCTCAAGAATCATCGCCAGGTGCTCAGCAGTATCCGAATCTCCGTCGATGGGGCCACCGCTAGCACATACGAATATATTCGTTCAGGCGGGTACTTCAGCAAAGTCCTTGAAAGCCTGGAGATCATTGGCCTACTCAATGGCGGCCGACCCGATTGCGAATTCAATCTCAATCTGCATACAGTGATCAGCATGGCCAATATCCACGAGATCCCACTTTTCTTTCAAGCTTTCGGCAAATATGTATGGCCGGAGAAGATGATCTTTTCGCTGATCAATGGACTGAGCCCCGATCCCGGCTTTTTCCGAGAAGTCTTTCCCTTTCCCAACCTGATCACCCCCACGATCCCCTGCCTTCATCCCTTCCGGCACATGTCCATCCTGAATGACGGCCGGGCGACGCTCTGCTGCGCGGACTTCGTTGGCGAATTGACCATCGGCAATGCTTTGGATACTCCATTGTCCACTCTTTGGCACAGCCCGGATGCGGAGGCCATCCGCAGGCAGCACCTCGATCCAGAAACAATGCAGCTGCGATCATGCATGGGCTGCCATGAGCCCTATTCCTTCTCCAGCCACATCCTCGATGCTTACATCCACTTTCTCTGGCTGAGCGCACCGGAGCTTCCTGCGGATGAGTTCGGCAAGCAGGCCATTGACCTGCTCAAGACGATGGACCAAGCGGTGGCCCAAAATGAGTTACATCTGCTTCCCGAGCGGATCCGACCTTTTTTCGGAATCGAATGATTCAGTCAAATATTTTTAACGGGACCGATTTCTAGATTAATCCCTCAATCAATGGCATAAAAAGAAAATTGAGCGCCCTCGTTCATTTCCCAGAAGACGGACAGAAAGCATTTCTTTACCCGAGCATTTCAACATCTTGCCCAAGGGCTACTCCCAGCTAGTGGACCCCCAGCGCTGGGAGTTCGGATATAATGCCGCGCCTGTCCTATCATCAATCTCTGTCTCTGGTCTCCGGCCCACGCCCACCTGGAAACGGGCCGGCTTGACGGCTGGTCGGAATATTTTTGCCGCGTGGCCCGAGCCCGGGCCGAAGCCTTGCAGCTGGTCATGCAAAAAAAGCACGAATCCGGCAAAGCCAGATAGGTCAAACCGATGCATCCAAGAATCGCAATCGCTAAATTCTTGCTCAAACTGGGCCGCTTCATTCAGTCGTCAGCCGTTGTCGTCATGCGGCCGAATGATCTCGTCGAATTCAGCCGGCGGCATTATTTCAAACCTGCTAATGTGCAGGGCTGGTGCGATGATCAGCTGGTGAATTCGGGTTTTAGTACTCTGGAACATTCTCTTTTGGATAAAATTAACGTGAATAAAGGGCGGCTATTGCTGCTGGGATTGGGCGGTGGACGGGAGGCTATTCCTTTGGCGAAGATGGGATTCGAGGTGACCGGAGTTGATTTTATTCCCCAAATGGTCGAGCAGGCGATGGCAAATGCCAAACAAAACGGGGTTGAAATTTCCGGCGTGGTCCAGGAAATCTCAAAATTGGATTTACCGGAAAATGCGTTTGATATTGCCTGGCTCTCTGCCGCCATGTATTCGTGCGTGCCGACACGAAAAAGACGGGGGGACATGCTGAAAAGAATTGCCAAAGCTCTCAGGCCCGGGGGTTATTTTGTGTTTGGTTTTTTCTGGAATCCCAAAGCGGACGTTTCATCGAAAAGTGTGTTTTTGAAAAAAATGGTCGCCTGGTTGTCCCTGGGTAACCTGCAATATGAAAAAGGGGATATGCTCAGGTTCAATCTCGAATTTATCCATGCTTTTACTGCGATTGAAGAATTGAAAATGGAAATCATTAAAGGTGGTTTTGAACTGATTGATATCCAGGCAATTGATGGAAATGAGTTTGCCGGTGCAATTGCCCGTAAGCCATTCTAAATTGAGAATTTTATTTTACACTCAGAAACGATAAGTTTGTTCGATTTTAAAGCGTGACCGGATCATGCCAAGCTTATCATAAGTATGAAAAATCACTTTAATCAATTAATGCTCCGGAGTGAATCAACCGCCTTCATCTGACTGGGCCTGATTAAACTTTTAGTCCATATAATTTTGATTTCATAATGTCTACGGCTACAAATCAATATTGCTTCTACCTTTGTAGTGATTCCTCAATATATTCTGTATGAATGAAATGATTGTATCGCCCGAAATTAAGGCCTGCAATCGTTCTTATCCGGTCAAATGTGAACAGTCTTTTATCTTGCGTCACCGTTCGTATCTTCTGAAAATAGGCGTTCAACTCGGGATCCTGCAGTTTAGCAGAGTCGTCCAATAAACTCTGCTGATAACCGGCTGGTATCTTTCTAGAGAAATGACCAACGGCTCCCCACATTCCGTTATAAGGAAGGCGAGCCAGAAGTGCGTCACCGAAACCAAGCGGATCGATGATGATCTTTTCTGTGCCTGCCCAATATCCGAAATAGCCAATGGCGTGCATGACCGTAATCCTCCGTGGAGATATTCTGAAATCGTATCCCATCTCACTCCATCCGTACTTTGGAAAAACGGTTCCAGTATTGTTGACAATATATTGCCAGAGAGAACTTGTTTCAAAATAGTAACCCCGTTCATCTTCGATGCCTTTTATTATTTCCTTGTTTTGGTAATCAAATGGACTATTCATGGGCGTATGGGGAAAGAAAAGCATATAAAGCAGACTGCCGACGAATAGGATCACGAATCTAGCTCTTACACTACTTACTATTCTGGTTAGCCAGTGTTTAGCCTTTTGATAGCCGATATCTATTTCCCACGTTCCAGGCGTCATCAGCATCAGAACAACGAGCAGATAGGCATAAGACAAGAATCGCCCCTGCATAAAATCACCGCCGATATAAACAACATAGATAAGGTTCAAAACAATTCCAAAGCCCAGAACAGCGATGGATTTCCTTTTTGATAACCAGGAGCATAAAACAACAGATCCGATCAGAAGAAGCGTAATCGTGTCGGATTGGAGAGATACCAAGAGATATATTATTCCCCTCTTCCACATATAGATTCTATCTATGTTCGGTGGAAACTTGGCATAGAACGTGTTAGGCAAGATTGTGCCATAGTAAATCAGCGCGAACAGAGACCATGTCAGAATAGGCGACAGGGCGACAATCAAATACAATAGCCATGTTTTGGGAGCCAAGACTCTGCGATAAGACCAGCAAATGTAAACAGCCGGGATCAAAACCAAGGTGAGCAAATCGTGTCGGCATAAAATGATCAAACCACAACAAATAATAAATTTGAATATTAACGATTTTTTTGCTTGAACGGGATTTTCGATTGTCAGTTTGCGGTAGAAAAAAAAGAAAAGAGCTATTAATATATATGCTAGTGGGTTCTCCAGCCCAGACGTTGTGTAGTCGAAAAAAGCGGACGAGCACAAGAACAACATAACAACAAGAAGCAACCTGGTATGGTCGTGAAAGATCATGCGCAGAACGATGAAAAGAACCATGCAGGCGATAGCGGATGCAATGATCGCATTCAAGAAAACATCCGAAAAAATGAGGCGAAAAACCGATAACACCACATACCACAATGGGCTCGTAAACACTTGAACACGTTCATGGGGATTCCATCGTGGGCCATTCCCGGCAAAAAGCTGCTCGACACTTCGAAAGACGATATAAGCATCTTCACCTACCCATGCGTTCTTAAGAAAAACAAAGATGAAGGCACTCACCGCGATTAGCAAAGTGACCCACTGTCCCTTGGTATTCATTAATCTGTCAAGCACCCTTGTAGAGATTTTTAATACAATAGGAAAATCAGTTTTGCCCATATTGGGATATTATGTAATGTATTTTTTTATGTCAACAGACAGTTTTGATTTTAGTCTAAGACAATAAGTATCGACTACCCAATAATGAATTTTTTTATATACCTGCTGCTGAATGCCAGGGGAAAAGGCAAAGGGATGGTTCTTTTCCGCGGGGAATCATGAGGGGCAAGTCTCAATCTTAGATATTGGCAATCCGTTTCGGAATGTATAATATCTTCTTATACCGCGGCCATTGCGGATTGAATTAGGATAATGCTTTTTATCACTTCATCGCCTGGGTCGAGCGCCGCGATGCCATTTTCACCTGCCCTGTCGGCATGGAAAAATTCCTGTAAAGGAATCATGAAGCGCCGTATAATGAAGGATTGATAGCTTTTTCAGACGAACTTCAAATTTCGAGAGCTGACCCCGATATTCGACAATGTTTGGCACACGCTCTTAGTGCGCCAAAAGGATTGCAAGGGGAAATCATTCAAGGTGGTTTTGAACTGGTCGATATCCAGGCCAGTGATGAAAATAAGTTTGCCGGAGCAATTGGCAGAAAACCATTATAAATTGTATTAAAATCATTCAGGCAAGCAGTAGTTACTTTCGTAAAAAACGGTATCCCCGGGCCAGGAGTCTTCGGACCGGCGGCCAAAGTGGATAGAAGAGTAGATAAAGATCCGACCCACGGGAAGGTGTAATGCGGTTTGGCCAGAAGCGGGCTTTCCCCCGACGCTCGACCCTGGTGATCAAACCAAGGACATTCTCCACCGGGACCCAGCCGTCAGCCTCGGGGCAATTGTCGCCCTTGATGAAGTACTTCTTTCCCTTTGAATGCAGCACTCGGTGGACCAGCATGTGCGGCCGTTCGGGATGGCGGAAAGCCAACACGTCGCCACGGCGGGGCATGATGTCCTTCAGAGGCGATACGGTGATGACATCCCCATCTCGAATAGCCGACGTCATACTGAAGCCCTTTGCCTTGAAACGGAACGAGGCTTCCTTCTCGTGCACTGCCTCGATCAATTCGATGATTACCGGAGCCGACAGGGAGATTCCTTTGTCTGGTTGAACTTCAAGCGCTTTCATAAGAGCCTGTTCTTCGCAAAGTAAGAGCTTATCATACGTTTGAATTCTAACATATTTTCAACTCCAATGATAACAAGAGATTAGGGGAGATTGATTGGGGATCGGAGAGTGTCGGATAGAAAACAAATTTTCCGCAATTTCTTTTCATAACCAAAATCGGCTATAATCCCCATAGATGAAATCCTGGTTCGCTTACCTGAAAGGCGCCCTGAGCCGCCGCCTGCCCGACGACAAGTTGGCCGCCGGGCCAAAAAAAGACCGCTTGCGCTCCAACCTGAGAAACCTGCTGCCGTTCGTCAAGCGCCACTGGCGCAAAGGGGCGCTGGGGGCGCTGCTCATCCTGCTGACCTCGCTGTTGGCCTTTCCCGGCCCGCTGATCACCCGCTTCCTGATCGACAAGGTCATCCTGGGCAAACAACTCTCCCTGCTCCTGGGCGTGATCCTGCTCCTGGCCGGAATCAAGGTGGCCGGTGTCCTTATCAGCATTTTTCAGCAGTATTTTTTCACGCGCTTCGAACAGGAGGTGCTGCTCGAGATCCAGCAGACCCTGTTTGACCGCACCCTGCGCCTGCCCAAGTCCTTTTTCGACACCAAGGAGACCGGCTACCTGATGTCGCGCCTGCTGGGCGACGTCAACGGCCTGCGCTGGTTTTTCTCCTCGACCATGGTCTACATTTTCAGTTCCGTCCTGCGCTTTGCCGGCGGCACCGTCTTTTTGATCTATCTCAACTGGCGCCTGGCCCTGGCCGTGCTGGTGGTGCTGCCCCTGATGTTTCTCTCGGTGCGCTTCTTCGGCCGCAAGCTGCGCGTGCTGAGCCACCACGGCATGGAGCGCCATGCCGAGGTCTACCAGTCGGTACAGGAATCACTGGCCCAGACCTCGCTGATCAAGGCCTTCGCCACCGAAAAGCGGACGCTCAACACCCTGATGGGCAAACTGCGCGCCTCGCTGCAGGTGGGTATGGAACAGAACACTTTGGGCTCGGTAGCCAACCTGGCCATCGGCGCCGCCCCCGACCTGGCCCACCTGATCGTCCTGGCCGGCGGCGCTTTCCTTATCATCCGCGGCGAATGGAGCGTAGGTTCGCTGCTGGCCTTTCAATCCTACGTCGGCTTCGTTTACGGGCCGGCCCAGTTCCTGGCCACGGCCAACTTCCAGTGGCAGAGCGCCGTGGCCTCACTGGAACGGGTATCGGCTCTGTTCGACCTGGTGCCCGAAGAACAGGCCGGAGTGGGACTGAAAACCAAGCGGCTGCGGGGAGAAGTGGAATTCCAACAAGTCTCTTTTTCCTATAATGGCATCGATACGGTGTTGCAAGACATTTCTTTCATGGTCAGTGCGGGCGAGCACATGGCCGTGGTCGGTCCCAGCGGCGTGGGCAAGACCACCCTGGTCAGTTTGCTTCTGCAGTTCTACCGCCCCCAAAAAGGGCAAATCCTTATCGACGGCCGGCCGGCTAAAGAATATGAACTGAATTCCCTGCGCCGGCGCATCGGCTACGTGCCGCAGTCGCCGACGCTGCTTTCGGGCACCATTGAGGAAAACCTGCGCTACGGCGACCCCGAAGCAAGTGAAGTGCAGATAGAAAAAGCGGCACGTGCGGCGGGTATTCATGAATACATCACTTCATTGCCCATGGGGTACAAGGCCCTGGTCGGTGAGTGCGGCGTCAATTTTTCCGAGGGGCAAAAGCAGCGCCTGGCCATCGCCCGCGCCTTGGTCAAAGATCCCGACATCCTGATTTTGGACGAACCGACCTCGGCCCTGGATTCTCAAACCGAAGCCTCAATCTTCGCCTCACTGCCGGAACTGGTGTGCGGCAAGACGCTGTTCATCATCGCCCACCGCCTGAGTACCATCCGCCAATCCGACCGCATCCTGTGCTTCAACGACAAGGGGCTGGTCGGGGCCGGCAGCCATGAAGAATTGCAGGAAAAGTGCGATTATTACCAGTCGCTGCTGCGCAGCCAGAATGTTCAGAGTTGAAGAAAAAGCCAAGCTTGGTAGACGGTAGACGGTAAGAAAACGAAAAGCACCAAAATCCAAGCACCAAATTCCAAATAAATCCCAAGTTCCAAATCCCAATGTCAAAAACGAAAGCCTTTTTAATGTAAAAGTAAGAAAACGGCACTGGGTCATAGATTATGGGTGAGGAGACCATTACTTTGCGGCAGCTAACACTAGCCAAACATATTTGAAATTTTTAAATTTACTCTGCTTAAAATCATCATTGGCAAATCATCTTCAGAAAATCTCAGAGACGTTCTCTTACATTTCGCCGGGAAGCTTCTAATAGTTCGTCGCTTTCCTTCTTGCTGACACTGTCACTGACACTCTTTCGTCAGAAGCCCAAAAGCGCATTGACCAACCGGGTCAGGGGCAGGGTGAGAAAATCAAAAAAATTAAAAAACGCTCCGGCCAGTAGTAGGATGAATCCATACGGTTTGATATCCTCGAAAGCGGACAAGGCGTCGCCGCTCAAGAAGAGTTCGGCCGCGGCGCCGCCGGCCAGGGGCGGAATGGGCAGCAGGTTGAAGACTCCCAGGCAGGCGTTGATCAGGCAGAAAGAAATGAGGATCTGCAGCAGTAGCGGCGACGACGTCAGCCACCCGGTAGCCGTCAAGCTCCGTATGAGGCCGATGCCAAACAGGGCCAGCAGCAGGTTGGCGACGGGGCCGGCAGCGGCGATCAGCAAACCGTCGCGGTAAGGGCGGCGCAGGTTCTCGAGCTTAATTTCCAACGGCCTGGTCCAACCCAGGACCGACAGGCCGCGGAAAAGCAAAAACAGGGGCAGAAGCGCACTGCCGATCCAGTCGATGCGGGCGAAGGGATTGTCGGCCGAACGCTGCCGGGCCGCGGTTTCGGGGTCGCCGAGGCGGCCGGCCATCCAGACACGGACCATGTCGTGAACCCACAGAGAAAAAGCGACGATAGCGAAATTCAGCCCGAGGAAAAAAAAGCGCTTCATGGCCGGGCTGAAGATTTATGGGACAAGGGCAGTGATTACAGCTGGCTGAAAAGCTTCATCTGCTCCTTAACGTGATCGGGGATCAACGATCCGTAAAGGGCATCATGGGAAAGATCGGTGATATTCTCATTGATCTTGGCCTGGTTAGTTTTTTTGAAATTGTATTTCCTGCCTTTAGCGAAAATGTTGCCGATCGGGCCGCAGCGCTTCAGCACCTTGACCACCTCTGTATCGAGGACCGAGCAGCCTAGAACAATTCTCTTTTCTTTTTCCTTGTTCTTGTCATTGACGCGGATCACGATCAATTCCGGGGTGACAGACAGCAGCTCTCCACTGAAGGTCTTGTTCTGGATGTAGACCTTGACCTTCTGCCCTTCCGGCAGATTATCGGCCGCAGTCAGCCAAAGGGCTGAAAAAATCAGTACCATCAACAGCAGCATAATTTTTTTCATTTAAAACCTCCCGATTAATTTTTTTTAACACAGAAAAAATATTTTTTCAAGCCCCATGGAGCCGACTTGCCTGAATTGAGCACCCAAGGTAAAATTCAAGGACAAATGAGCCAGGGAGGGAAAATGCGCGAAAAATCAATGATGCCGGCCACGATCGCCGCCGCGGCCTTGGAACAGCTGCTGGCCCTGGCCGATTCGGAAAAGGCCCGCCAGGTGCAAAAATATTTCAAGGAAACGGTCAGGTCCTTCGGCGTCTCTTCCCCCCAAGTCAGGGCTTTGGCCAAAGAATTGTATGACACAATAAAAAAAGAATGGCTGATCCAGGACGCGATCCAACTTGGCGACCTGCTCTTCCCGCGTCCCGAACTCGAGGCCAAGGGGGTGGCCGCCCTGATCCTGGCCCGCTTTCATAAAAGCTTCCCGCGCTCGCTTTTCCAGACCGTGCGCTCCTGGCTGGCAAAGAACTACCTGGACAACTGGGCTGCGGTGGATGTTTTTTGCCCCCAGGTGCTGGGCGCGCTGCTGGTCAAGTACCCGGAACTTCTCGCCGAGATCGAGAAATGGGCCGGAGAACCAAACCGCTGGGTGCAGCGGGCATCGATCGTTGCTTTTCTCAAACTGGTCAAGCGAGAGGAATACCTCGACGCGGCCTACGCCATGACAGCCAGGCATTTCGCCAATCGCGACGACCTGGTGCAAAAGGCCAACGGCTGGCTGTTGCGCGAAGCGGGCAAGCGCGACATGGAGCGACTGAGAAAATTCCTCCTGGCCAACGGACCGGCCATACCGCGCACCACCCTGCGCTACGCCATCGAACGCTTCCCGGCGGGAAAAAGGAACCGCTTGCTCACGCAAACCAGGGCTAAAAAATAAGCACGGCAACTAGACCGTTCAACAATTCGGCCGATCGCCGTCAGCGCTTCATCGATCAGGATCTCTTTCACGTCCGCGTAAAAATCGGGGAAGGCTTGATAAAAATCCTTCACGCCGACGGCAAAGCCGTCGCGGTCTTCCTGGCGCCGGCCCGGCGCCCAATCAATGCAATTGGCGGAATACATTTCGACGACCGCGACGGCAGGCCAGAATTCCCCATCAAGTTTGAGACTACCCGGATTATAGATGTAAGCATTATCATTTTAAGTTATTTAAACCGAAGTAAATGTGTTTTTGTTTAATCACCTCATGCAAAAATTGCATTTGCGATGGTCACTCGAGCCAG
>JAHIKI010000044.1 GCA_018897435.1 Acidobacteriota bacterium
AGGGCTTTTGGAGCGCCTATCCTCCCTACCGCAAGCTCGGGCTCGATTTTTACGACCTGGCCACCCCCGGGTGGTTTGCTGCCGATCCAACCCTGGCCTGGGGTTTTTACGGCCACCGTTTAAATCTCTACCGCGGGACTGTGCCGCATCCGGGATTTGCCCTGCTGCGGCAATGGGCCGCGGCCCGACCCAGCGGATACTTTGTCTTCACCTCCAATGTCGACGGTCAGTTCCAGAAAACCGGTTTTGACGCAGAAAAAGTAAATGAATGCCACGGTTCGCTGCATTACCTGCAATGCCTGGCAAACTGCTCGGATAGCATCTGGCCGGCGGCAGACCTGGCCATTGCCGTGGAGGAAGAAACCATGCGGGCACAACCGCCCCTGCCGGCATGCCCGGATTGCGGCCGGCTGGCGCGACCCAACGTGCTGATGTTCGGCGATTGGAATTGGCTACCCGGGCGCAGCCGGGAGCAGCAGCGGCTTTTCCAGAACTGGCTGGCAAACAGCGGCGAAAAGAACCTGGTCATCATCGAATGCGGCGCCGGCACGGCCGTACCCAGTGTGCGCCGCCTGTCCGAGCAGCTTTTAACGCGGCCGGGCACGAGCCTGATCCGTATCAACAAGAACGATGCCGAAGTCCCCTCGGGCCAAGTTGGCCTGGCCGGCAGTGCCTTGCCCGTTCTGCGGGCGATCGAAAAAGAATTGACCGGGTAATAATAATCAATTCAAAAACTTCGGCTTATTTTTCCTGCAGCTTTTCCAGTTCGCGGCGTTCTTTTTTGGTCGGGCGGCCGCTGCCCTTTTCTCTGGCGGCAAAGATCAATCCCAACGGGTCGCGCCGGACCTGGGCCAGTTTTTCCAGGTCGGCGGCCGGAGTGATCTCCTCGACCAGTTCGCGGGCCAATGCTGCCGAGACTCTTTTGGCGGCCAGGTTCTTGACCAGGTAGTGGCGGATGATCGGCGGCTGCTTGATATGGATGATTTCCCCGCTAAGAACCTGATGCGACGGCTTGACCGCGCTGCCGGCAACCTGGATGCGGCCGCCGCGGCAGGCCTGGTTGGCCAGGCTCCTGGTCTTGAAGAGGCGCGCGGCCCACAGCCATTGATCGATTCGAGTTGCCATTGTTCTTGCTCGCATTATATGACAAAACGGGCGAAAAATCAGCAGGCTTGCTACTTCTTGCATGGAGCATTTATTTACATTACAATTGCGCTGCAACGAGGTTTTGAATGAATTGTCCCCAATGCGATTGCTACTGCGCCGCGGATGCCGCATCCTGCGCTTGCGGCTACCGCTTTCCTTCTGAAGAAGCAGCCAAACCCTCACCCTATGCCAAACAGAAAAGAGCAGCCCTCTCGTTCATTATCGGCGCGGCCGGCACCAGGAGCAAGCTCTTGCGCTTGGGCATGCTGGCCTGCCTGCTCATCTGGGGGCTCTCCCTGCACTTCGATGACCGATTGCCGGCCGCGGCTGGGATTTTCCCGCAATTGTTCCGGGAACCTTTGCAGGTCAAGGAGAACCTTCCCGCTGCCTTCCAAGTGACCAAGAAGAAAATCGTGTACACGGTCACGCCCCTATATCATTATGAGCTTTTCGGACTGGTGGTCAGCCAGCATCACAGCGATTCGCTGCTCGATATCTCCCACCGCCGCTGGCAGGACTATCTTAACATCAAGGACCTGTGCGTGGTCTGGGGTAAGAATATCAGCAGCGGCGTGTATCGCAAGATGAAATTCTGGAACCGGGATTTTACCTGCATGTGCAGCTTTCCCGACCAAGAAACCGCCTTACTGTTTTCAGGAAGCCATTTGTCCAACAACCATATTCTTTGCGCCGACAAAAACTTGAGCCGGCGCATCCTCAAAGTTCGTCCCGGGGACCAGGTATACTTCAAGGGCTATCTGGTCAACTACAGTCAACCGGCCAACCAGTTTGCCCGCGGCACGAGCATCGGGCGCGACGACACCGGCAGCGGGGCCTGCGAAACGGTTTATGTCACCGATTTTTCCATTCTCAAACGGGCAAATCCTGTCTGGCGGGCGATCAATCCCCTGGCCTTTCTGGCCGGCGCGGCTTTCCTGATCGCCCTGTTGCTGGCATGACCTGGGGGAACCTTGATATGGAAAAAGACATTGCAAACACGTCCACGTGATACTTGACGACGACGATTTTCAGGACTGGCGGATCAAACTGATGCTTTAAAACGGGAGGGGATACTTCTCCCTTACATGGCCGGAACGGTTATTTCGTGCTGCCTGCCGCTAAAGCGCAGTGGCTTTTTTCTCTTGCTTTTCCTTTTTCTTTTTCTTCTTGTCTTTGACGGACAGTTTCGGTTTGTTGCTTTTTTCCTTGCCCTTGTCTTTGTCTTTGCCCATGGTTGGTTCTCCTTTCATGGTCTGATATTTTCAATTATAGCATAAAAAAAATTATCGGCAAATGTTTTAACTGTTTGGGCAACTTTTTTAACTACGTTCCCGGGCGGTAGATTGAAAACCAGCGATTGAGAATCGAATATATTTTATTGATCGATATCGCTTAAATTATAATAAAAATGAAAAACACTATTAAAATAGATATTATTGACATTTTCAAAAAGTGGTTTATAATTTAGACTCATAAAATAAAATTGATATGTGAGGAAGACCATGAACGATATTGTCACCATTTTCAAGGCCCTGGCCGACGAGACGCGGCTGCGGGTGCTGAAGCTTTTGGGCCGCGGCGAGCTCTGCGTCTGCGAGATCGCCGCCGCCCTGGGCCTGGAGCAACCGCGCCTGTCCTTTCACCTGCGCATCCTGAAAAGAGCCGGCATAGTTGTGGACCGGCGCCAGGAACGATGGATCGTTTACCGCCTGAACGATACCGACATGTTCATCCGTTTCCTGCTGCTGGCCATCGAGGAAAGAATGCCGCCGCGGCAAGCACGCCTTGATCGGGAGCGGCTGTCCCGCTTCGCGGGACGCGAAAAGGCCTGCTCTACAAAACCGCGAGCGGCAAAAAAGAAGTAAATCAAGGAGCTTAAAATATGGATTGGAAAAAGGAATGGAAGCCGCTGCTGTGGATCGTCGCTGCCTTCCTGGCCCTATTCTACCTGCCGGTGGGCATACTGCGTTTTGACCGGGCGATCTCTGAAGCGCTGCACTTGGCCAAATGGTATGCGCGTGAACATGTGATCCTGTGCCTGATCCCGGCCTTTTTCATCGCCGGGGCCATCAGTGTTTTCATTAAAAAAGAATCGGTTATGAAATATCTTGGGCCCAAGGCCAATAAGTTTCTGGCCTACGGCGTGGCCTCGGTTTCAGGGACCATCCTGGCCGTTTGTTCCTGCACGGTGCTGCCGCTGTTTTCCGGCATCTGGCGCATGGGTGCCGGCCTGGGCCCGGCTTCGGCGTTCCTCTATTCCGGACCGGCCATAAACGTGTTGGCCATCATCCTGACGGCGCGGGTGCTGGGCTTGAAGATCGGCGTGGCCCGGGCCGTGGGCGCCGTTCTCTTCAGCATCATCATCGGCCTGTTGATGCATTTTAGTTTTCGCAAAGAGGAAACGGAAAAAGCCAATGTCCAGATGACCATGCCCGAGGCCGAGGCGGCACGGCCGCTGTGGCAGAATGCCCTTTTCTTCTTTTCGCTGCTGGCCATCCTGGTATTCGCCAACTGGGGCAAACCGGGTGAAGTGGGGGGATTCTTTGCCGCTGTGTATTCTATTAAATGGCTGATCACCGGCCTGGCCGCCCTGGGGCTGGCCTTGATCTTGGTCTTCTGGTTCCATTTGCCGCGCTGGAAAGTGATCACTGCC
Source organism: Acidobacteriota bacterium (assembly GCA_018897435.1). Lineage (GTDB taxonomy): Bacteria > Acidobacteriota > Aminicenantia > UBA2199 > UBA2199 > UBA2199. Next base: position 3,800 of record JAHIKI010000044.1, read on the forward strand.
GCCATTCCGCCCCTGGTTTTGGCTTTTCTTTTCCCCGGCCAACCCCTGCTGGCTTTCGGGGTTGGGGTGATCGGACTTTCGCTGCTCCTAAGTTTCGACAAGGGCGAAGCGGGCGAATGGTTCACCTCGAGCTGGGATTTCGCCAAGCTGATCCTCCCGCTGCTCATCGGCGGCGTACTGGTGGCCGGCGTACTTTTGGGCCGCCCGGGTCATGAAGGGCTGATCCCGTCATCGTGGGTCAGCGCTGCCGTAGGGGGCAACTCACTGCTGGCCAATTTCTTTGCCGCAATTTCGGGCGCCTTCATGTATTTCGCCACCCTGACCGAGGTTCCCATCCTGCAGGGACTGATTGGTTCGGGCATGGGCCAGGGCCCGGCGCTGGCGCTGCTTTTGGCCGGTCCGGCCCTGTCGCTGCCCAGCATGCTGGTGCTGCGCAAGGTCATGGGTTTGAAAAAGACCGCGGTCTTCATTGTCCTGGTAGTGGTGCTGTCCACTATCGCTGGTTTTATTTATGGTAATTTTTAAATATGGAGGCATTTGACATGAATCAAACAAAGTCATCCGGCTGTGCCTGCGGCGGATCGGTCACCATTCTGCTCCCCTGTTCCGGCGCTGCCGATACGGGCGAGATCGCCGACCGTGCCGCCCGCAAGTTCGCCCAGGGAGGTTGTGCCGGCATGTTCTGCCTGGCCGGAGTAGGCGCCAATATCAGCGGTTTCATCGCTTCGGCCAAGGGCGCCGACCGGCTTCTGGTGCTCGACGGCTGCAACCTGGACTGCGCCCGCAAGACCCTGGCCGAAAAGGGGATCACGGCAAACATCATCCATTTGCGTGTCACCGACATGGGTTTCGTGAAAGGCAAGTCGCCGGCCACGGCCGAACACGTTGACACGGTAGTTGCGGAATTGGGTAAAAAGTTGACGGCTTCGCTTTAGTATAGGAGGAACCATGCTGATACAAATTTTGGGCCCTGGCTGTTTCAAATGCCAGAAGCTGGAAGAAAACGCCCGCCAGGCAGCCATGGAATTAAACCTTGATTTTCACATTGAAAAGATCAAGGACCTGCAGCAGATCATGACTTTCGGGGTAATGATCACGCCGGCGCTGGTCGTGGACGGCGTCGTGAAAGTGGCCGGCAAGGTGCCGGGGGTTGAAGATATCAAAAAACTATTGGCGAAAAAATAAAGGAGCGGAAAATGAAAAACTCAATTGTCCGGATCATTATTTTGTTGTTTTTGGCAGGGTTGTTGCCTTTGAACTGCAGCGCCGCCAACACGAAAGCTGATGAGAGCAGCAAAAATGCCGCTGAAGCGGAAAACATCCTGGTCACCTTCGTCGAACTGGGCTCGGTGCGCTGCATCCCCTGCAAGATGATGCAGCCGATCATGAAGGATATAGAAAAGGATTACGCCGGCCAGGTCAAGGTGGTCTTCCATGACGTCTGGACACCGGAAGGCGAGCCCTTCGCCAGGACCTACAAGATCCGCGTCATCCCCACCCAGGTCTTCCTGGATAAAGAGGGCGAGGAATATTTCCGCCACGAGGGATTCTTTCCCAAAGAAGAACTAATAAAAGTCCTCAGGCAGAAAGGCGTGAAATAATGCTGGAAGCACTCTTCACCTGGCTGACCAACCTGCTGGCGGGCAGCCCGCTGCTTGGTCTGCTGGGCGCTTTTCTTTGGGGGATATTGAGCATCCTGCTCAGCCCCTGCCATTTGGCCAGCATTCCCCTGATCGTCGGTTTCATCAGCCAGCAGGACCAGCTCACCACCCGCAAGGCCTTCCGTATTTCACTGGCCTTCGCCCTGGGCATCCTGGTCACCATCGGCCTGATCGGGGTCGTCACCGCGCTGCTCGGCCGCATGCTGGGCGACATCGGCCGCTGGAGCAATTTCCTGGTGGCCGGCGTTTTCCTGCTGGTCGGGTTTTACTTGCTGGGCATCATCAAATTGGAGCTGCCCGCAGCCGCCAACGCCAAGGCCCGCGGCAAAGGCGTCCTCGCCGGATTCTTCCTGGGGTTGGTCTTCGGCCTGGCTCTGGGCCCCTGCACTTTCGCCTACATGGCGCCGATCCTGGCCATCGTCCTGGCCAGGTCGTCGTCCAGCCTGGTCTACGGTGTTCCCCTTCTGCTGGCCTATGGGATCGGTCATTGCGCGGTGATTGTCTTTGCCGGAACGTTCACCCGGGTGATCGAGAATTACCTGCGCTGGAACGAGAGCTCGAAGGCTCTGGGCTGGGTTAAAAAAATCTGCGCTGTCCTGCTGCTCATCGCCGCGGTTTACATGGTATGGAACTGACATCGGGATCTGCAGGAAATGGCGGGGCCGTTGCCGGGGGCCTGTCTCTCGATATGCTGGCCAAACTTTATATCGAGCCGACCAACCACTGCAACCTGGACTGCCGCACCTGCATGCGCCACGGCTGGGAAGAAGATTTGGGTTTCATGGAATTCCGGCTTTTTGAAAAGATACTTGAGGGATTGCACTTTCAGGCGACGATGCCATTGATATTCTTCGGGGGTTTCGGCGAGCCCCTGGTTCATCCGGACATTGCCGTTATGGTGACCAAGGCCAAAGCCGCGGGTGCCCGAGTTGAGTTGATCACTAACGGTATTCTGCTGAGCGAAGAGCTGGCCCGCCGTTTGGTCACGGCCGGACTGGATTTCCTCTGGCTGTCTATTGATGGCGCTTCGCCGCAGAGTTATGCCGATATTCGCCTGGGCAACCATTTGCCGCAAATCATTGCCATTCTGCGCCGATTGCGCCGCCAGCGCATTTTTAATTTTGGCCAGACTCCGGAACTGGGCATATCGTTTGTGGCCATGAAACGCAATATCGCCGATCTGCCGAAGGTTTTGGATTTGGGATTGCGCCTGGGCGCAACCAGCTTTTTGGTCAGCAATATCGAGGCTTATACCGCCGCCATGGGCAATGAACTCCTTTATTCCCACTCATTGAGCAATCCATCCCATTTGCACCATTTGGAAATGCCGCGGCTAGACCTGGGAACGGAGAATGATGACGTATTGAAGCGGCTTATCGGCCGATTTACCTTGCCCGGATTGATGGGGGCGAAAAACGCGGATCATTTGGGAGCTTGTCCGTTTTTAGAACGCGGCAGCGTCAGTGTGCGTTGGGACGGACAGGTCAGCCCCTGCTTGCCGCTGCTGCATGCCCACTCGGTATATACGAACGGATATTCCCGTTTCTGGCAGGAATTTCATGTCGCTTCGGCAGTGGACCGTGATTTTGGCGATATATGGAACGATAAGGATTACCGAACTTTCCGGAGGAAGTTGCTTGATTTTTCCTTCGCTCCCTGCACCATGTGCAACAGTTGCGACCTGCCCAATCTCAATGGTGAAGATTGCTACGGCAACGTCCACCCGGCCTGCGGCGGCTGCCTCTGGTCGCAGGGGTTCATCCAATGTCCATGATGCAATTAATGAATATGATAACTTCACCCCATTATTTAGAAAAAGCCCCACAAATTGTCTTTTTTATTTTGGAAGCGAAATTATATTTGGAGGTTTCCCATGGCTGACGCACTGAAAAAAAGGCTTTCTTTCCTGGATCGTTATCTGACGGTTTGGATTTTTGCCGCCATGGCCTTGGGAGTTTTTATCGGTTACGTGATTCCCGGCGCCGTGGCGTCGTTTAATGTCAAGTTCAGCGTGGGGACCACCAACATCCCCATCGCCATCGGCCTGATCCTGATGATGTACCCGCCCCTGGCCAAGGTCAAGTACGAGGAGCTGCCCAGGTTTTTTCACAATTGGCGTGTTCTGGCACTCTCACTGGTACAGAACTGGATTATTGGACCCATCCTGATGTTCTTCCTGGCCATTCTTTTCCTGCACAACTACCCCGACTACATGGTAGGACTGATCATGATCGGGCTGGCGCGCTGCATCGCCATGGTTATTGTGTGGTGTGAGCTGGCCGGAGGAGATAATGAGTATTCTGCCGGTCTCGTAGCTTTTAACGCGATCTTTCAGATGGTTTTTTATTCGGTTTTCGCCTATATCTTTATTACAGTGCTGCCACCGCTGTTTGGGCTTAAGGGCATTGAAGTGCATGTCAGCATATGGCAGATCGCTGAAAGTGTTTTGATCTACCTGGGGATTCCTTTTTTCGGCGGCATGCTGACCCGGTTTATCCTCCTGAAGACCAAGGGAAAGGAGTGGTACGAGACCAAGTTCATTCCCAAGATAAGCCCCATTACACTGGCAGCGCTGCTGCTCACCATTATAGTCATGTTCTCGCTTAAGGGCGAAACCATTGTCCAATTGCCCATGGACGTGGTACGCATAGCCATTCCGCTGCTCATCTATTTTGTGGTCATGTTCTTCGTCTCGTTCTACATGGGAAGAAGGCTTTGCGGCGATTACAGCAAAACGGTAACCATTGCTTTCCATGCTGCAGGCAATAACTTTGAACTGGCTATAGCGGTGGCCGTGGGCGTGTTCGGCATTAGCTCGGGGCAGGCGTTTACCGCTGTCATTGGACCGCTGGTCGAGGTGCCCGCGCTCCTCGTCCTGGTCAACGTGGCCCTGTTTTTCCGCAAAAAATATTTCAAATTGAGTTAAAACGCTTCAGTGACTGAGAGACAAGCCCCAGTGGTTGTAGACGGAATTCTGATAATTTAGTATCATCATCCATATGCCCTACAAGCAGAGCGAAAAACAAGATGAGGTGAAGACGATTTGGGTTCGATCGTAAAGCCATGAAAGCGAAAGTGAAAAAAAAGCGGCCGTTGTCTGCGCCTGATCCGTTCAACGCCATACTGGAGAGTATTTCCGACGGGGTATTCACCGTGGACCCCAATTGGCTTATCACTTCTTTTAACCGGGCGGCCGAAGTGATTACCGGGGTTTCACGCCGGGAAGCTCTCGGCCGGCGCTGCTCCGAGGTTTTTCGCTGCAGTATGTGCGAAGCGGCCTGCGCGCTCAAGCAAACCCTGAAATCGGGCAAGCCGATCATTGGCAAATCCGCTTATATCGTGGATGCCGGTGGGGACCGCATTCCCATCAGCGTTTCGACCGCCGTGTTGCGCGACGCCTCTGGAGGCGTGATCGGGGGCGCCGAAACTTTCCGTGATCTTTCCGAGGTCGATGCCTTACGCCGCGAACTGGAGGGGAAATTCCGCGTCGGCGACCTGGCCAGCCGCAGTCCGTTGATGCAAAGATTGTTCGAGGTCTTACCGGCCATTGCTGCCAGCCCCAGCACGGTTCTTGTTTTGGGAGAAACCGGCACCGGCAAAGAATTGCTAGCGCGGACGATCCACGCGCTCAGTCCCCGCCAGCAGGGCCCGTTTATTGCCGTCAACTGCGGTGCTTTGCCCGACACGCTGCTGGAGTCGGAGTTGTTCGGCTACAAGGCCGGGGCATTCACCGGCGCCAATAAGGACAAGCCCGGCCGTTTCGCCCTGGCCGGGGGCGGGACTATTTTACTTGATGAAATCGCCGAGATCAGCCCGGCGTTGCAAGTAAAACTTTTGCGGGTTCTGCAGGACCGGGTCTACGAACCGCTGGGAGCGACACGTTCCGAAACCGCTGACGCCAGGATCATCGTCGCCACCAACAAGGACCTGGCCGCACAGACCCGCAAGGGTGAATTTCGCGAAGACCTCTATTACCGGGTGAATGTCGTGCGCCTGGAACTCCCGCCGCTGCGCCGCCGTAAAGAGGATATCCCCCTGCTCGTCGAGCAATTTGTTGCCCGTTTCAACCGCTTGCAGCAGAAAATACTTTCGGGGATCAGCGCCGAAGCCCTGTCGTTGCTTATGGCGCACGACTGGCCCGGAAACATCCGTGAACTGGAGAACATCATTGAACGCGCTTTCATTCTCTGTGGCGAAGGGGATATCGGCATCGGGCATTTGCCCGCCGAGTTGACCGCTTTTGGGTTGGCATCGAGCAGGGATCCCGATGTGAGAACCGCCCACGATATCCTCGATGCCCAGGCTATCCGCGCCGCCTTGGAACGGCATCACGGCAACCGCTCAGCCGCGGCCAGAGAGCTTGGCATCCACAAGACCACCCTTTTCCGCAGAATAAAAAAACTGGGCCTTTCCCTGCCCGGCCGGGGCGGCCGTTCCAGGAACCAGGATCAATGATCCCGCTTAAAAAAGAAAACTGAAAGTCAACCGAATGTTCCGGCCGGCACTTTGGGCATATTGCTTGTATGTGTCCAAAAAATCCTTATAAGACTTGTTAGTCAAGTTACCAATCCAGAGATCGAAACGGTATGCGCAATTCTTAAATTGCTTTTTTACTCCAGCTCCGAGGTCAAAGAGCACGTAACTTTCTGTTTCCAGGGGAAAGGGTTCGTCCGGGCCCGCTATTTTGCCTTTTCCGGTCCACGTCGATCGGAATTCAGTGAAGGGATTCAGCCCATGACTCGCTAAAAAGTCATGAAGACGAATGCTGAAAGCGGCACGGTCCGGAGGGGTAAATGGGAGCCTCATTCCGGTCTTGTCATTATGAGTATACAGGGTTTCGCCTTGAATTTTCATCGTAAGCTGGCGTGTGAGATCCACATCGAGGTGTCCTTCGATTCCCTTGATGGCGGCATCGCATTGATCAAACGTGCTTACGGGAAGGCCATCGATTGTCTCGCCGGTCAACCGCAGATAGATATAATTTGAGAATGCGTTTCTAAAAAAAGCCAGCGACCCCCTGACTCGATCATGATCCAAACGGATCGTGAATTCTGTGTTCAGATTGGTTTCTTCCCGAAGATCGGGATTCCCTTTTTCAAAGAGCTGCACGCCGTCATGCGGTCCATTGGCGAACAACTCGAACTCGGAGGGATTTCTCCAGCCTCGGCTGATCGTGATGCCCGAAGAAAAAAAACGATTAAGGCGATAGACGAGTCCTGCCGCTCCGGTCAATGCCTGGTAGGTTTTGGCGAAGTTCCGGGCTATGCCCAGACCAAGGTCGGCCGGGACATTCAGGGCACGCTGATCGAAGCGGAGACCGGCGTTGAGGGTCCAATGATCAAACATCTTCTTCCTTTTGAATCGGGATTCCTCGAAAATCATGACCGACCATGTGCTGGTGTCGTAGCAGGGGAGTAATTTGACCGGACCAAACGTTTCGTTGCTCTGCCGGCTGTGCTCCAGGCGAATAACACCCCGTTGCAACGGACCCAATGGATTATGCTGAAAAGAGAGCCGGTATAACTGCGTATCGAGCTCGAGATCCACCTTCGCGCCCTGACTTCTCCCCAGCGGAAATGCACGGCGGATATTTTGCGAAAGGTTGGCGTCCAGATCCCATTTTCCCCAAGCCGTGGGTATGGTGACAGTTGCCCCACCGATGTCGTTTCGTAGGCCCAAACGGAAATTGGGTTGCAATGGAATGTAAAAACCCAGTTCATTTTCCCAATGCCGGTAAAAAAAGCGGGTCACGATGTCGTTGGCAAACTGATAGCCGGTCTCCAGCGAAGCCGATTGCTGGACATAGTCTGTGTTGGGGAGATCGCCGGCTGGAGTGCCCATGTTGCCCGTTGCTCTGCGTGCCATTGCGGCGCGCCCGGCAAAACCGCCCTGCCCGCCCTCGATCTGAGCGTAAAAAGTTTCGGCCTGATTGATCCCGGCATAGCCCAACATGCTGCGCCCGGAAAAGTTGGACTGATCATCGACCGGAAATGGCAAGGGAGCGGAAACTATGTTGACAACACCACTGTTGGCCTGGGGTCCGTACAATACGCTGGATGGACCGCTGACGATTTCAATGTGGTCTGCTTCGTAGGGCTCGATGTTGGGCATGTGGCGACGGCTGAACTGGAAATAATCGTGAAACATCCCGTTACTGAGCACCCGGACACGTTCATTGGACTGACCGCGGATGACGGGGACGCCACCCGCGTCTCCAGTGGATATGTTGCGTACGCCCGGGAGGTCTTTCACTGCTTCCCCCAGAGAGAGCCCGGAGCGGGTTTGGATGTCGTCGGCAGCGACCGCATATGTCGACTGGGCCGTATCCAGCGGATCGGTAACCCAGGGCGCGGCGGTCACGGTAACGGTTTCGGAAACGATTGGCAACGGCCGGATGGACAATTGAATCTCGGCAGTAGAGGGAACTTTAATCGCAAAGCGATCCGGAATGAACCTCGGGCTGGACGGCACCATGGTGAATTTTCCCGGAGGGATACTTGCAAAGCAAAAGAATCCTCTGGAGTCAGAAACAGTTGATAGATTCAGCTCGACCAATTCAACCAAGATTCCGGCAATCGGGTTCTTTGTACCCGCTTGGATGATACGACCGCAAACCTTATGATAGGGCGCCGCCACGGTTTCGCTTTGAAGTTGGGTCGGCAGAAAAAATAAAGCAATTAAAATGATTGAATATATGATTTTCACGGAACCTCCTTGATTTAGAAAAAATTAATCAGTGATCGTTCAGGCTTGGGGAGGTCCGCAGGGCGTGTATAAAAAACCGCGAAAATAAATACAAATGAAAGAATCTATAATGGGAAATATTTTCTGACTGTACTGCAGAGGCTTTTCCAATAGAACATGGTTAATGTTTGGTGACTGAATGATGCCGCTGAGCAGGCACAAGGGGCAGTCGGAATGATCCACCCCGTCGCTATGCACATGGCATTCTTCTAAAAACTGGAGTCCCAAAACTGCCAGTATCAGCAGCGTGATAAAAATTCTTGACAGGGATGACAGAACCAATCGCTTGTTTTGATTCATGGGGATACTTTTATGTCATTATAAACTTTTTTTAAGTATATACAAGTGCACTTCTAATTCTTAACCGAAAGAAAACATTCTCATCCTGGTGGACCAGTTCATCGAGAGATTCAACCGGTTGCAGTGCAAGTCCGTCAGGGCATCGCGGCCGAGGCGCTTTCCCTGCTCATAGCCCACGACTGGCCCGGAAACGTGCGTGAACTGGAAAACGCCATCGAGCGATCCTTCATCATGTGTCACCAGGGCACATCGGCATCACACACCTGCCCGGCCGGGGCCGCTGATTGTAGCGGCATCGCTACCATTGAGCGGCAAATAGTAGCGAGAACGCTACATTTCATCTGCTGTTCCCGAAACAACATCTGTTCCTAAACCTATACGCAATGGACTTCCGCAGGTTCTATCCTGATTTTTACGGATCCTGGCATGGATATTGCTTTATGATTTTAGCAAGGAGTTAATCTGCGAAATATGAAAGCGGCATTCGCATACTTGGACAAGCGCATCGCGCCGGTTTTCGACACCGCACAACAGATTTGTGTTGTCGAAGTCGAGTCCAAACGTATCGTCAGCGAAACGCAGGAACTGCTGGCCCATGATCTGCCGCTGCAAAAGACGCTTCGTTTGGCGGAACTGGGTGTCGGAGCGCTGATCTGCGGCGCGATCTCCCGGCCCCTGCAGGCCATGGTCGCTGCCTACGGCATCCAGGTGATACCGTTCGTAGCCGGTGATCTGCGCGAGGTCATTCAGGCTTGGCTCAGTGGCAATTTAAAGCGCGACACTTTTGCCATGCCAGGCTGCTGCGGGCGCGCCCGCAGCCATTTCAAAGGGATTTATGACAGTTATCAGGAGGAAAAAAATATGAACGGAAAAGGACGCGGTGGAATGGGATCGGGAGGCGGCCAAGGGCAAGGACGCGGCGGTGGACGGGGCCAGGGTCGCGGCCGCATGGGAGGCCCTTTGGCCGCTGGGGCTGCCGGAACCTGTCTATGCCCGAAATGCGGGAATCGTGTGGCACATGAACGCGGCGTGCCCTGTGTGCAGAGACAATGTCCTAAATGCGGGACCGCGATGACCAGAGAGTAATGGAAATTCAATAAAAAAAGGAGGATAAAATGCCAAGAGGAGACAGAACAGGGCCCAGGGGAATGGGGTCCATGACCGGCCGCGGGACCGGATTTTGTGCTGGTGTTGCCATGCCCGGTTATGAGAATCCTATGCCGGGACGTGGCTTGGGGATGGGGTTCGGAAGAGGCCGCGGTGCCTGGAGCCGTGGATTCGGCGGTGGCGGACGCGGCTGGAGAAATATGTTCTATGCCAGCGGCCAGCCCGGTTGGATGCGCTTTGGCGCTACTGCCGCGCCGGTTGCCGATCCTGATCCGCAGATGGAGAAGCAGGCGCTGAAAAACCAGGCCGACTATCTGCAAAGCGAATTGGACTCAATCCGTAAGCGGCTCGAGGAGGTCGAGAAAGAGACCGGGCAACAGTAACGTCGGGTTTCGGGACGCTTGAAGACCTTTATCGAAACCGCCTATGGATTGCCGGTCGTTATCGGTACCCATCCTATCCCGCAAAAATACATTGCTGTTCATGAAAAACTGCCTTTCTGGCGGGAAAGCAACATGGAGGAACTGGCCAAACTCCTTTTGCAGGAAGCGATGGCAATCAAGAAGGCCTATAATTAAAAAGGAGAAAAAAATGAAAGTTGCATTCACGACATCAGGTAGTGATTTTAGTGCCCCGCTGGAAAGCCGCTTCGGGCGGGCTCCCAAGTTCCTGATTTACGATTTGGATGGAGAAAGCTTCGAGGTCATTGACAACCAGCAGAACCTGAACGCAGCCCAGGGCGCGGGCATCCAGTCGGCCGAGACAATTGCCAGGTCGGGAGCCAAGGCTCTGGTGAGCGGACATTGCGGTCCCAATGCCTTCCGCGTGCTTGCTGCCGCGGGAATAAAGGTCTACAACACCAACGCTCCCACCGTGGCCGAAGCCCTGGAAAAATTCAAAGCCGGGAAACTTGAAGAAACCGCTGCCGCTGACGTCGAAGGGCATTGGTAGGGGCAAGCGCCATGAAGGTTCGTGAAAAGATCAACCTGTTCATCGATCTGCTGCTTACCCTGGCCTTGACCTTGATCGCCGGAATCGGTCTTTTGATCAAATATACCCTGCCGTCCGGCCGGGAAAGGATAATAAAATATGGCGACAACAGGGAACTCTCCTTCCTGGGCTGGGATCGCCACCAATGGGGGGAGATCCATCTGATCGCTGCCTATGTCATGCTGGGGTTGCTGGTATTGCATATCCTGTTCCATTGGAAAACGATTCTCTGCCTAGTGCGCAAAGCGATTCCCCCTGTTTGGCTCCGCCGCTCCCTGTGGGTAACGCTTGGCGTTCTATGTCTCTTTATTTTCCTGTTCGCTTTTTTAGCAACTCCGGTCCGGGAGGAAACCGGAGATTTTCTGCACCGCAACTCCCACTTTGGAGCCATGAAACCGGAGGTCAATGAAAACAGTCGTGGCCGTGAAGCTGAAAGGGGAAAAAAACCCGAAGCGGCGAAAGCGGATCGCGGTGAAAAGCATTTGCATGCGGATGAAGATCACACCTCTCTCAACGGCCGCATGACACTGGAAGACGCGGCGATCCACTACGGGATTTCGATTGAAGAAACCAAAAGGAGACTGGGGCTGCCCGCCCATGTGGACAGTTTTGCAACCATAGGGCGCTTGCGCAAAACCTACGGCTTCACCATGCAGCAAGCCAGGGAACGCCTGGAGAAAGCCAATGAATTGTAAGGGACTTTTTTTTAGCGAAGTATAGCAAGGGAAAATCGGGATTCCATAAAAATACAAAAATAAAAGAAAATGGATTGAGTAAAAAAAAGGAGGTGGTTTCATGCCGGGATTTGACGGAACGGGCCCGCAAGGTCGAGGTCCCATGACCGGAAACGGGGGCGGCTATTGCCTGATGAAAATGCCTGATGCTCCTGGTGAACCGGAAACCGGCTTTGCCGGGTTGGCGGGAAGATCGGTAATGATTTGCAACAATTCCCGCCAGATGGATATCGTTTTGCTGCAAGACAGATTGCAGGGAGTTCAAGCGGCGCTTCAAGAATTGAAATGGCGCTTAGCGAACTTGGAAGCCGGTGACGGCAATGATTCCGCTGGCGTCAGCGGTTCGTCGGATCAAGCGGACAGCAGCCATTAATGATCCTCGCCATCGCTTCGGGTAAGGGCGGTACCGGCAAGACAACATTAGCCGTGAACCTGGCCCACGCCTTCGGTCGCCCGCTGCAGCTTCTGGACTGCGACGTGGAGGAGCCGAACGGCCAACTGTTCCTGCCAGGTGATGCGCTCGTCGAGGAAATCGTCACGATCCCGGTCCCGCAGGTGGACGAGTCGCTTTGCGACAGCTGTGGCGAATGCGGCCGCTTCTGTGCTTACCACGCCATCGTCTCCTTCGGCGCCAAGGCGCTGGTATTTGCCGAGATGTGTCATGGCTGCGGCGGCTGTGCAAAAGTGTGCCCCCAAAAGGCGATCCGTGAAATACCCAAGCGGATCGGGGTTGTCGAAAAAAGGAAGTCGGGTGACATCGTTTTGCTCACAGGGCGCCTCGATGTCGGCCAGGCCATGGCGCCTCCTCTTATCCGCGCCGTCAAGGAATGCCTCAACCAAAACATGCCCGCCATCCTCGATGCCCCTCCCGGCACCTCGTGTCCGGTTATCGTTACGATCCGAGGAGCGGATTTTGTCCTGCTGGTCACCGAACCCACCCCCTTCGGTCTCCACGATCTCAAACTCGCCGTGGACATGGTGCGCGAACTCCGCATACCCTTCGGCGTGGTGGTCAACCGGGTCGGGAGCGGCGACGACCGCGTCCATGTTTATTGCCGCAGGGAAAATGTGCCGATCTTAGCGGAAATCCCCGATGACCGGCGCATCGCGGAAGCCTACTCTCGGGGCAACCTGATCGTGGAGGCGCTGCCGGAATACCGTGACCTGTTTGCCGACTTGGCAAAAAAACTGTTGAAAGCCGGAAATGGCGGGGGAGGATAAACCATGCCGACCTATGAATACGAATGTGAAAAATGCGGCTTGAAGTTCGAACGTCGGCAGGCAATCTCTGCGCTTCCGGTAACGGAGTGCCCGGAATGCTGCGGGAAAGTACGGCGGCTGGTCAGCGCTGGAGCGGGGTTCATCATCAAAGGGTCCGGTCAGGAGCGAAGCGACCGCAGTGGCAGCGATTGCTCCCTGGAGAAAACGGGCAGGACGTGCTGCGGGCAGGACGAGCGCTGCGGCAAACCGCCGTGCGGGGATGGAGAATGAAGAAACTGGTCGTCATCAGTGGTAAGGGCGGGACGGGCAAAACCAGCGTGGCCGCGTCGTTCGCCGTACTGGCCGAACGTCCGGTCATCGCCGACTGCGACGTGGACGCCGCGGACTTGCACCTGGTGCTGGCGCCGCGGATCCGCGAACGGCATGATTTTACCAGCGGCCATCAGGCGGTCATCCGCCAGCAGGATTGTAACGGCTGCGGAACCTGCTCGGAGGTTTGCCGCTTCGAAGCTGTGGAGAAAAAAAACCGGGAAAACGGCGCGGTGACATACGTCATTGATCCGGTCGCCTGCGAGGGCTGCGGCGTATGTGTCCGCTTTTGCCCACAGCGGGCTATTGATTTTCCCGAGAGTCTCTGCGGTGAATGGATGGTCTCGGAAACCCGCTGCGGCCCCATGGTTCACGCCCGGCTGGGGATTGCGGCCGAAAACTCGGGTAAGCTGGTCTCCATTGTCCGCCGCGAAGCCCGGCGCATCGCCGAGGCGGAAAACCGTTCAGTGATTATTGTCGACGGCCCACCGGGGATCGGTTGCCCGGTCATCGCCTCGCTGACCGGCGCCACACTGGTGCTGGTGGTGACCGAGCCGACCGTTTCCGGCGAGCACGATCTGGAACGGGTGCTGGCTTTGGCCCGGCATTTTAATATGCCGGCGGCGGTCTGTGTGAACAAGTGGGATATCAACCCGGAAATGACCGAACGGATCGAGAACATGGCCGGCAGCTCCGGGGCGAAGATCGCCGGCCGTATTCGCTACGACCGTGCCGTGACCGCAGCGCAAATGCAGGAGCGGGCGGTCGTGGAGACCAAGGCCCCTTGTGTACAGGATATTCAACACATCTGGAAACAGCTTGGCTTGTAGGAGGAAACAATAGACATGGAATGTACTGATCTCAAAGGTTTTTCAGTGGTGGCATGCGATCACGCGACAAACCCCCGAAATCACGGCCCACTTAAAGATTTCGACGGTCATGCTCGCATTACCGGTCCCTGCGGAGACACCATGGAGTTCTGGTTGACCGCGCGAAACGGCGAAGTAGAAAGCGTCTCGTTCATAACGGATGGGTGTGGCTATTCCCTGGCTTGCGGGAGCATGGCGACTACTCTGGCCGAGGGCAGGCGCATCGAAGATGCGGCAGTCCTGCGGCAGCAAGATATCCTTGACGCACTCGGTGGATTTCCTCCGGAGTCCGAGCATTGCGCCCTCTTGGCAGCCAATACCTTGAAAACTGCTTTTGAGGACTATCAGAAACGTGTCAAAGGACCCCGAAAAGAATCCCGTAGAGAACAGGCGGCATGCGACACCTGCAGTGACAAGGACTGCTCTGCCGCCAAGCGTAAAAATGGCGAAAGCGACCAGGACTTCGCGGACAGGCAGGCGCTCGAATCCAGGCTATGCCGCATTCGGCGCAAAATAGTCGTACTGTCGGGCAAAGGCGGCGTCGGTAAGAGTACGATAGCCGTAAATATAGCCGTGGCCCTGCAGATGGTGGGGAAGCGCGTCGGCTTGCTGGACATCGATATCCACGGCCCGAGCATTCCGACCATGCTGGGACTGGAAGGAAAAACGCTGCAGGGGGGAGCGAACGGGTTGCTCCCCGTCGATTTGGACGAGCTTAAGGTCATGTCCTTGGGATTCCTTTTGCCGGACCCGGACCAGGCTGTGATCTGGCGCGGTCCCCTGAAAATGGGTGCGATCAAACAGTTCCTGAAAGACGTGGAATGGGGAGACCTGGATTATCTGGTCATCGATTCCCCGCCCGGGACCGGGGATGAACCGCTATCGGTCTGCCAGCTGATCGGTAATCTGGACGGGGCCGTGGTCGTTACCACGCCGCAGAAAGTGGCGGCGGCGGATGTGCGCAAGTCCATCACTTTCTGCCGCCAGCTCGGCGTCCCGGTGCTTGGGGTGGTGGAGAATATGAGCGGCTTCGCCTGCCCGAAGTGCGGCGAGATCTCAGCCGTCTTCAGTACCGGCGGCGGGAAGCAGATCAGCGTGGACATGGGCGTGCCCTTCCTGGGCTCCATCCCCATGGATCCGGCGATCGTCACGGCCTGCGACAGTGGCCGCCCGTTTGTCCGTCATGCCGCCGCCTCGCCGATGGCGAAGATCATGCGGGAGATCATCCGGCCTATCCTGGCCTTGGAACCTGCCGCAGCATCGGCAACCATAATCGAAAGAATTGAAAATAAGGAGGAAACAAACATGAAAATCGCCATTCCCCTGGCCGATGGAAAATTATCGGCGCATTTTGGACATTGCGAGCGCTTCGCCCTGATCGAAGTGGACCCGGCGGAAAAAAAGGTACTCCAGCGGGAAGACCTTGACGCCCCACCACATGAGCCGGGGCTATTGCCGAAATGGCTGGCGGAACGGGGAGCCAACCTGATCATCGCCGGCGGCATGGGCCAGCGGGCTCAAGGACTGTTCGTTGAACACGGCATCCAGGTGATCGTGGGTGCTCCGGCCGAGACGCCGGAAAATCTGGCAAACTCTTACCTGGCTGGAACGCTGCAAGCCGGGGATAATGTCTGCGACCACTAAAGACCCCGTAACTATCAGCGCCCACAATGGTCACAGCCGGTGCTTGCTGTGCGGAAACCTGAACCCAAGGTCGCTGAATCTTTCTTTCCAGGCCGCGGGAGACAACGTCGTCAAGTCACGATTCAAGGCACACGCTTTACTCCAGGGATATGATAACATCCTTCACGGAGGCATTATTGCCTCGTTGTTGGATGCGGCGATGACGCACTGCCTGTTTCATCGTGGAGTTCAAGCGGTTACGGGTGATCTGCACGTTCGCTTTATGAGAACGGTTTCGTGCAACGCCTCTCTGGAAGTACGAGCGTGGGTATTGTATTCCCATCCGCCTCTCTATCGCTTAAAGGCGGAGATTGTTGTCAATGAGCAGGTCATGGCCTGGGCCGAGGCCAAATTCATGCAACGGATGATATGATCATTATAGGAACGGGCTGGAAGCAATGGCCGGCACTGGGGTTGAAGCTCCTGCACCACTCGGCACCATGAAATCGAATGAATTATCCGGGCAACAGGAGGAATGAAAAGAAATGGAAAAAAATGAAAATATCGAAGTGCTTGAAGGGGAGATCGTGGATGATTCAAAGGAAAAATCAGTGGCCCTTGCTGCCAATGAAGCCAATGTGGAGAAAAAAGAGAACAGGATGGAAAAGGCGGGAAAATGGATCGACACCATTGCTATCATCGGCGGCGGCTTATTGAAATTCTTTTCAATTTTTTCAAAAAACACTCCATTCGATACGCATAAAAATTCAGGCAAAAACGATTCTTCTTCCGGCAGAAGAAGGAGAAGGCAGGGGAAACGGGGAGAACGAGATGAAGATCACCATATTGGTGGACAATCGGATCGCCCGACCGGAACTGCGGGCAGAGCACGGGCTTGCGCTCTGGATCGAAAGCGAAGGCAAACGCATCCTTTTCGATACGGGGCAAGGTGGCGCCCTGGGAAAAAACGCCAAGATTCTCGGCGTCGACCTCGGGAAAACCGACATCATCGTGCTGAGCCATGGACACTACGATCACAGTGGCGGGATGGCCCAGGTCATGAAACGCGCGAAAAAGGTGGAACTATATTGCCATCCGGGGGTCATACAGCCCCGTTACAGCATCAGTGACGGGATCGCTACGCCGGTGCATATGCCGCAACCATCGTTGGTCGCGTTGGACAGATTGCCGCCGACGCACATTCACTGGCTGCAACAGCCGCTGATGCTGTCTGCTCAAATCGGGCTCAGTGGTCCTATTCCCCGTAAAACCAGTTATGAAGACAGCGGCGGTCCGTTCTATCTCGATCTGCAAGGGAAACGCCCGGATCCGCTCAGCGATGACCTCGCCCTGTGGATGCAGACCGGGAGCGGGCTGGTAGTATGCGTCGGCTGTTCCCATGCCGGCCTGGTGAACACCCTGAACCACGTCCGCCGCCTGAATAATGGCCAAAAGATCCGAGCCGTTATTGGTGGATTTCACCTGCGCAACGCCAGCTCCGACCGCCTGGCTCAAACCATTGCCGCTTTGCGGCAGTTGGAACCGGACATGGTAGTTCCTTGCCACTGCAGCGGCGAACTCGCTGTTGCTGAGCTCAGGAATGCTTTGGGTGAACGGATATCAATGGGAGCGGCTGGGATGATATATCAGTTCTGAGGCAGGTCTCAATAGCCGAGTAAACGTATCTTGACGCCGCTTCCATTCGGCCGGGAATGGCACTCTATTTTATAACTCTTTGGATTTTGAAGGCTTAGGGGTTGACGACCGGACGAAGAATGGTTATAAAAAGGGTGTTAGCTAAAAATCAAAAGTGGACTATCTATAGATTAAAAGATGATTCCTTTCGGATCGATATATTTCACAATCGCCTAGTTTGACTGATAACAGTATATCTGTTATCATCCAAAAGTAAAAAAAATAGGAAAAAGAAGAAATGAATGACAGGAAAAGGTTAACAAAGCATTCGCGATTTTTCTTTTTCCTGCTTTTCATAAGTACTGTCTTTTTATTCGCCGAATACTTTCATATCGAAACGGATATCGGCCAAAACGAAAAATGCCCGATATGCCGCTGGGAACGAAGCCTGTTCACCTCTGGGCAAGCTTATTTCTTTTGCATTTTGTTTGTTCTGATTTTATTTTCCAGACTCATCCTTGATCAAGATCGAAACCAATCCCTTCTATTTCATAACATATCCTGCTGCCGGGCGCCTCCATCCCGCTAATCCCTTGAACTGAGCGCGGGCAGCCGCCGCGCATTTTTCGCCTGGCGGAAAAACCGTCTGGGCCACACGGGCGGCGCCGTTTTTCAAGGGCGTTTTCGTTGGCGTTTCATTCCGCAGTGAAAATTCCCTGGTTTAAGCGAGGAATTTCGTACAAACATGGAGTAAAAGAAATGAAAAAAAATAGTCTATTCGTATGGTCAGGTTTCCTGACGGCGCGGTTACCGGTTCCAGGGGATGTGAATCGGCGGTTCCTCATGGAACGTGGAAGTGGAACATGACATGCGCCCGGTTCATTAAAATCATCTTGCTGACTGCGATTTGCACAATCATCCTGTCTTGCAACGGGCCAAAAAAGGAAAAAGTGCAGGTCGTGATCCTGGGCTTCGATGGCGCCAACTGGCCGACCATCGATCCGCTGATCGAAGCCGGCAAGCTGCCTTTTTTAAAGCAATTGAAAGAGAACAGCGCCTGGGCCGACTTCAAAACCGACAAGCCCACCAAGTCTTCGGTGGTCTGGACCAGTATCGCCACCGGCAAAACCATGAAGAAGCACGGAATTCTGGATTTCACTTATCTGAAGGAGCACAACCTAGAGGTCCCGTTTTCCAATTCGGAAAAACGTGAGCCTTCGCTTTGGCAGATGCTCGACCGTTTCGGCATGCGCAGCGTGGTCATCAATTGGTTTGTTACCTATCCGCCCGATCAGTTCAATGGCGTGATGGTCTCGGATCGCTTCCGCCAGATCATGATCAAGAAGCCCCAGTTCGCCAACGATTGTGTCGACACGGTCACTCCCGGCATGGATTTTTACCGCCTGAAAAAGGTCATCCGCCGCGATTACGGCCGGACCATCGAGCGCATCGGCATGCCCGATTTTATCGAGTTGTTCAAAAAAATCAATCCCGGCAAGGATGTCCGAAAATCTTTCACATTGCAGAACTCGCGCACCTTCGTCATGCAGGATGCCCTGATCGAAGACGTCACTGACGCCCTTTTCAAGAGCAAGCAAGCCGATCTGTACCTGACCTATTTCCGCCTGCCCGATATCGTCCAGCATTTGGTGCTGCGCCTGTTCGATGACGAATACATCAAATCCACGTTCCCCGAGGGTGAGACCTGGAACATGTCGGCTGAAAAGCAGCGTGAAGTCATTGGCCGTATCTCCCAGGAGCTGGAACCGGTGTACCGCTACATGGATAGACTGCTGCAAAAATACCTGAGCGACCCTAAATTCAAGGATGCGTATTTCTTCATCATGTCGGATCATGGTTTCAGCCTCTACCCCGGCGGCTACAACCATTATGACCTGCCCAAGGATATGGATGCCCCCCCGGGTATTTTGCTGGTCAAAGGCCCGTCGGTCAAGCCCGGTAAGATCAATGCCAGCATCTATGATATTGCGCCCACGATCCTGTATCTCTTCGGCCTGCCGGTGGACAGGAACATGGACGGACGGCCGCTTCAGGATGTTTTCAAGTTAAGCCGGAAATTGAAATATTTAGTTTATACCCTGGACAAGAGCAAAAAAAAGGTGCGTAATCAGGCCGCCGACCGTGAAGCCATCGAAGAACTGAAGGCGCTAGGTTATATCAATTAATTTTATATTGTAAATTTTCTGCCAGGAAGGCCCTGTTGGCAAAACTGGCTTTCATCTCAAATTGACAGCAACCGAGCGAATTGATAGAATCATGAATCATGCACAAAACATTTTTAATAACTCCAGCTCCGAAAATGTAGGTTTATTTCTCAAAGATCCGCTCATGAAACCTTTTTTTCTGCAACGTCAGCGCCTAGGAGGTTGATAGTGGAATCGTTGTTCGTTACCGGTGGATCGGGGTTTGTCGGCAGAAACTTCTTCAACAATCTTGACTTTACCCGTTATCACGAAGTCTTCAGTTTAAGCCGAAGCGAAAATGTGCCATTGCTCCAAAAACCGGCGCCGCATAATTTGTATGCGATTGCCGCCGATCTGGCCGACCCCGATGGCTATCGATCATTTTTAAAGGGCTGCAGAACAGTGATTCACATGGCGGCCGCAACCGGAAAAGCAAAGCCCGCCGAGTATCATCGGGTGAATGCCGTGGGCACGGAAATATTGCTTAAAGAATGTGAAAAAGCCGGGGTGAAAAATTTCCTTTATATCAGTTCGATTGCCGTGAAATTCCCCCAAAAAAAATATTACTACTATGCCCTGGCCAAGGAACAAGGTGAAGTCAAGGTTCGCCATAGCCGTTTGCATTATACCATTCTCCGCCCGACCATCATTGTCGGCAAAGGTTCACCGGCGTTGGCTGGCCTGGTCCGGCTCGCCTGCCTGCCAAAACCGGTTGTCTTTGGCACCGGCAAGACGCTGGTGCAGCCGATCTTTGTCAGCGATCTGGCGCTGGCGATCAGCGAAATATTGTCCGGAGACAGTTTCAGCGGCGAAACGCTGGAGCTGGGGGGGCGCGAAAGCCTCAGCATCGAGGATTTCATGAAACGGATCCGTGAATTCTTGAAGGGCCATAGCGTTTCGGCCGTGCATTGGCCCCTGGCTCCGACCATCTCGCTGCTGGGCGTGCTGGAAAAATTCCTTTCCCCCATCCTGCCCCTCAACGCCGGGCAATTGTACTCGTTCCAATGCGACGGTCTGGCTGTGCCCAACGATCTTTCATCACGCCTGTCCCCTTCCTTCCTGAGCGTCAAACAAATGCTGGAGGAAAGCCTTTGCCCATGAGTACTGAAAAAACCGATGCCAAGATCGATGGCGAATGCCTGGCTCTTGGCCGTTACCTGTTCAATCAGGAAGTCAATGAATACGTGCGTGACAAATACAGGTCCGCTAACGCCATGCTCGGGCTGGGAAACACTGTTGGACATTTCGATGCTTTGCTGGTAAGCATCGCCGTGCGCCACCCGCTGCTGGCCAAAGCCTGCGATGCCTACGCGCGTTTCTTTTTGCCTCAGGGGGCCTTGCGAAAAAAAATGGTCCTGCTGCTCGCCATCGCCGAAGTGACCCCGCCCACCTTCCGTTTCCTCGATGCAACCGATTCCGGAGGGTGGTTTATGTTTTTCGTCCGGATCATGTGGAAGGGGATGGGCATGGTTTTTTTCCTGCTGCCGGCATTGTTCGTTTTGTTGCCGCTGCAACTGCTATTGAAAATGATCGGGTTCACACGATGGAAAGGGGAGTCCCATGTCTGAAGTCACCATCGTCGGTTCGGGAGCCAGTGCCGTTCATTTTGTTTTGTCGGTTTTGCAAATGGGCTACACCGTCACCATGCTCGACGTAGGCTATGCCAAGCCAGAGACGGTCAATCCCAAGGATACTTTGAACGGGCTGAAGGAAAACCTCGCTGATCCAGTGGGATATTTCCTGGGGAAAAAATACCAGGCTCTGATCCTGCCCGATGCCGAAAAGGAGTACTATGGCATTCCGCCGAGCAAAGATTACGTTTTCAAGATCCCTGAAAATTTCCGGGAGCAGTCAACGGGATTCGAGCCCCTTTTTTCTTTTGCCCGGGGCGGACTGGCCGAAGCCTGGACCGGTGGGGCCTACGCCTATAACGATGAGGAACTCGCCGATTTCCCTTTCCAATACGGTGACATTGAACCGTTCTACAACGAAATCGCTAAACGGATCGGTATTTTGGGCGACAATGATGACCTGGCCCGCTTTCATCCATGGCATGAGCATCTGTTGCCGCCACTGGAACTCGATGAACACGCGGCTCTTCTCTATGCTGGCTATCAGGGGAAAAGAGAGTTGCTGCAGAAAAAATTCTCCTGCTATTTCGGCCGCTCGCGCTTGGCGGTGCTGAGCCGCGATTTCGCTGGCCGCCAAGCTTGCGATTACAGCGGCCGCTGCATGTGGGGCTGCCCCAGTGATTCCCTCTACGTCCCATCCCTGACTCTGGAAATCTGTTTGACCTTCCCGACCTTCACCTATATCCCCAAAATGCTGGTCACCCATTTCAATTATGGCGCCGCCAACCGCATTGAAACCGTGGTCGCCTACGATCTGGAGAAAAAGCAGGCCCGAGAATTCCCGGTGCGCCGTTTGGTGCTCGCCGCCGGCACCTTGGGTACGGCCAAGATATTTCTCAACTCCATTCACCGTCAGACAGGACAAATTCTGACTCTGCCGGGCTTGATGGACAACCGCCAGATACTGATTCCTTTCATCAACCTGCAACTGGTCGGCAAGCCCTTCAAGCCGGAAACTTACCAATACCACCAGCTGGCTATGGGTATCGCCGCAGCCGATCCCAGGAAATTTGTCCACGGGCAGATCACGACCCTAAAAACGGCATTGATGCATCCGATCATCAAAGACATCCCCTTAGACCTAAAAACCTCGATATTTTTAGGTCGCAACCTGCACGCCGCCCTGGGCGTGGCCAATATCAACTTTCACGACGATCGCCGTCCGGGCAACTACGTGACGATAACGGCTGACCCCGATCCGCTGCGGGCCAAGCTGCTCATCAAGTATTCGCCACCTGACCGGGAAAATAAAAATTTGAAAAACCTGATCAGCCAGGTCAAGCGCATATTGCTGAAACTGGGAGTGGTCGTGCCGCCGGGCATGCTGCACGTCAGGCCCATGGGTGCCAGTGTGCACTACGCCGGCGTCATTCCCATGTCAACGGCGTCAGCCCCTTTGACGGCCTCGCCTAATTGCCGCAGCCATGATTTCCCCAACCTGCATTTTGTGGATGGCAGCAGTTTTCCTTTCCTGCCGGCCAAAAACCTGACTTTTACTCTGATGGCGAATGCCGCCCGGGTAGCCAAAAAAGAATTTTAAAAGTTTGCTTCATCCCTACGAACCTAGCCCGCATTTCTCACAAATATTTGCTGCAATTGCGGATATGAGCATGTCTACGGCGTCAGGCTTGGTCGGAACCCTCCATCGTACCAACAGTACGTCTCCGGTCTCCTCGGTCGCCTTCCTTGTATCCATACCCATCTGCGCAATTTCGCGACAATATCAGTGAGAAATGTGGGCTAAGTCTGGCGCTAGGCGGGCATGAATGGTTTTGTTGATTCGAGATCTAATTGAGGTGGGAACGCCTCATGCGGAAGATCCCTTTGATATCCAGCCACATGGTTCTTAGGATCTTTACCCGGGAATCCTTGTCTTCAATCCAGCGCACCGGCAGCTCTTTCACTTTGTAGCCTCTTTTGTGCGCCAGGTACAAAAGCTCGGTATCGAAAAACCATTCGTCATCGAGGATCAAGGGGAACAGTTCATTGACCGCTTTTTTTGACATGGCCTTGAAGCCGCATTGGGCGTCGGTGAAAGGAAATTTTAAAAGCAGTTTCAAAATTAAAATATACCCTTGCGAAATGATCTCCCGCTTCAGGCTGCGCTCCACCACCGATCCCTTGTACTGCCTGGAGCCGATGGAGACATCGTTTCCATCGGCAATGGCTTGAACCAGCGGCGGCAGCGCTTGCAGGTCCGTGGAAAGATCGATATCCATGTAGGCCAAAATTTGTGCTTCGCTTTTCATCCAGGCATACTTAACCATCCGGCCGCGGCCTTTTTGGTTTAGATGGAATACCCGGACATCGGGGTATTGGGCTGTCAGCTGTTTTGCTTTTTCAAGCGTTTTGTCGGTAGATGCATTGTCGCCGATGGAAATCATCCATTGGAAGTTGTCAAGATTTTTCTGGAGAAAACTGCGCAGTGTAGTTACGCTCTTTTCAAGAGTGTGTTCTTCATTATATACGGGAAGGAGAATATCAACCAGCATTTCCTTAGGGGAAGAATTCATGGTGACTCCTTAATTTGAAAAAAAGAATATATTATAAGTGGGTCTGGATGTCAAGTTGGGAGAAAAAAAACGGCCCCGGCATCCCGCCTGAAAAAATGGCAATGATCACGGATCATAAAAAGCACAAGTTCGCATTGCCTTCTATTGATATTCTGAGGAATTTCTTTTAATATACTCACATGGTCACAATCGATTCCAATGAAAGTTTCGTTACGCACCAGCTTAGGTGGCGGCTGATTCCCGCTAGTAGTACGCTGTTTTAAAAACCTTGATTGCCAATGCCTAAAAAGCCAAGTTCGCTCGGCGAGGAAAAACAGAAGTTATCCATCCCCATGCCGCTGATCGCCCTGGCGGGCGCTTTGCTGACCGGGCTTATCTTGCGCTTGTGGGGCATCGAATGGGGGTTCCCACGGGTCGATCTGAGCCCTGATGAGCTCAATGTATGGAATATCAGTGCCCGGTTAAGCTGGAGTGATCTGAATACCCACTTTTACAATTATTCAGGGCTTACCTTCTATCTGAATTTCCTGGCGGCTCAGGTCGTCCGCTTGTTCGGCATCCCCCTTGAGCCGCACACGCTGCTGTTGATCAATCGCCTCTGGAGCGTTTTTTTTGGCACCTTGACTATCCCACTTGCTTATCTGACTGCTCGCGATTTTTTCGAACAACAAAAGGCTGGTCTCTGGGCGGCCTGGCTTATAGCGCTGTTGCCGATCCATATTTGGCATTCCCACTTCGGCACCAGTGATATCAGCTTGGTTTTCTGGGTGACTGCCGCTTTTTGGCTAGCGGTGCGCGCTTACCGAAAGCCAAACGGCTGGCGTTTCCTGCTGGGAGGATTGGTGGTGGGTATCGCCATCGGGGTCAAGTTCAACGGCCTCCTGGCCGGAATCACTTTTCTGGTTGCGGCGCTGGCTGCCTGGAAGGAGCGCCGTATCCAGCGCTTGCCGCAGGTGCTGGTATTGTTGCTGGCCGCGGGCGTTGCCGCCCTGGTTGGTTTTTTCCTGGTCTCACCTTTCTCACTTATACACTTGAAGGCTACTGTGGACGCTTTTATCTTCGAGTCGGCCCATGTCAAGGGCGGACATTACGGATTCGACCTTTCACCCTCCGGTTGGCCCTATTTCCCCTACGTGTACCAGTTGTTTGCCGCTTTTCCGTTCTCCTTTGGCCTGCCGCTCTTCCTGGTGACCGCAATCGCCTTGATTCATTTCATCCTGCGTACCCAATGGCTACGGGTAATCCTGGGCCTCTGTTTCACCGTCGTGTACCTTGGTATTGTTGCTTCGTGGAAATTCGTTCCCAGCCGCTATTATTTACCGGTGCTGCCGATCCTGCTGATCCTAGCTTCCTCCTCAATCGTTGGTGTGTTTGCCAAGGTCAGGGGACGCTGGAAATTGTTCCTGCGACTGATTGCCGTCTTGGTGCTTGGCTATACCCTGGCATATGATGTCTCGACTGTGGACCGCTTCCGCCGTGATACAAGGCTTGCGGCCGCCACCTGGGCCGATAGGACGCTTCCCGCCCAAAGTCGCATCGTTCTGGTCGATCCCATTTTTGACCGAGGTTATATCGTTCCTGCCGACAGCCCTGGGCCCAGACCATTTGCCGTTCCCTTGACCAAGGTGATGGAAAAGTCCTACATGCCATTGTTTGACCGCTCGCGTTTCGAAGTGCTGACGCGGGATTTGAACAGGACCATGTCCGATTTGGCGAGCAAAAAACTTGGCCGCGGCGATATCCTTTGCCTGAGCAGTTTGGTGTTTCTGCGCGACGTCCGCTTGGGGGAAAAAGCCGCTGAACGGCTGCGGCTGTGGAATTCGATCCGCAAGAACCCTCGCAAATTCCGCCGCCTACAGATCTTTGATGCACCGTTTCTCAACCGGGAAATCTATGCCGCCCTGGATCCGATGTTCGCCTGCGACTTTGTTTCGCCGACCATCGAATTTTATGCCCCGTTGACCCGCCGCAAACACTGAGCGGAAATTTCCCATTCCTCGCCGCTGCTACGGAATCCAAAAGCAGTGATAAAATTATTTTATTTACAGAAAAAAAAGTCCTTCTGTCTAAAGGTACTCCCGCAACGAAGAGGTCGGCTCAAAGGTCGTTTCCTACAATATTTATCGTCGTGAGTTAGATCGGGGAGGATACAGCCTCTTTTACAGCATGCCGGTCAACAACCAGAACGGCTACGTATCTGCTAGCACACCATTTTTTTTAAGTTGGAGTCCGGAGAACGTTTACTAATCTTGATTTTAGGGTTATTTAATATGGAAAGGCGCCTCACAACCTGATAATATAAGATTTGATCAAGAACCGCATCAAACCAAGAGGAGGCGCCGAGTCATGATAGCACAAAATCAGTAGAAAGTGAAAAAAGAAATCATCCGGATCGTATAGAAGGCAGGGAAAAGCCTTACCGTGCCGGAAAAGAAGTTCATATTGGCGATAATGACGGGGATGCTGGCGACAGGCCAGGCCAATTTGACACGGATCGCGGCGGCACTAAAGGAAGGTATCGCGGTAAAGAACACCTTGAAGCAGCATCAAGACTTTGCTGGGGCTTGGCCTGCTGAGCTGGCTGGCGCTGATCCGCATAAATGAAAACCCTGGTTTGAAAGCCGAAGTGCAAAAAGCGGCGCGAATGGAAAAGAACAAAAAGAAGCATCAACCGAAGTTCGTTTACTACCGGCTGCTGCAGGGCGTAAAGAACCTGCTTGCCGGGGTAAAAAGAATGTTCCTTTTCCGCTGGAAACAAAGAGCCAGAAAGGCTTTGCTTAAAACCATCCCTCCCATGCGCCCATTCCTTGTCGGCCCAACGGCTCTTGCTTATGAGTTGGAGTATGGATTATGAAAAAATGGGGTGACGCCAGGATTAAAACATCTTGAAAACAACTAAATTTTATGATATTATAACCACATCTGTATGTAGGGTTAGAATTGTATTAGGAATGATGAAATCTGTGAATCCTGGGGAAAAAAAAACGTTATTTGTTTTTATTATAATCGCACTCGAAATAGTGTTTGCCTTATTGACTTTTATCAATTTCTATTCTCACGACCTCTCCATCTATTACGACACTGACACCTTTGTTCAAGCTTCCCAACATAATTTTTATTCTGTTGATTTTTTTCTTGACTGGAGGCTTCCGTTTATACCTTTGCTATACAAGATTTTAAATTGTGATTTTATTGCTATTGGCTATTTACAAACGATTCTATATATATTATCTTGGTTATTTTTATCTTGGACATTGACAAAGATTATCCAATCGAACTGGTTAAAAATAACTTCAGTTTTCGGGGTATTATTTATCGGCCTTGTCCCTGAATTCCAGATCTGGAACAACATCCTTTTGAGCGAATCGATATCCATATCTCTGTTGGTAATCTTCGTCGCTTTTCTCATCCTGCACAATGCAATAAAAAAGAAAGGTTATGCGCTTGGAATTGTTGGAATTGCCGCTATATTTTCTTTCACCAGGGATACGAATTCGTATATCGTGCTGATGCTTGCCTTATTCTACCTGGTTTTCTTTTTCGTGCAAAGGCCCCGGAATTATCAATATTTATTTTTGACAACTTTTTTTTCCATGTTTTTCCTTTTTACTAATTTCACTTCCGAAATGTTAAAAAATGTGCGGAGCGATGATGGAACCCCGATTCTAAAAAGGTACCAGATACCGCTTTTCAATATCTACCATTTCAAGGTGCTCACGAACAATGATACCATCGAGATCTTCAAAAAATACGGGATGCCGGTTTCGCCCAATCTGCAATCCATCCAAAAACACAGGAATTGGTACGTCTTGCTATTTCGGGAAAAGGAATTTAAAGATTTCGTTTTTTGGGTCCTCAATTATGGGAAAAATAGCTATGCTAAATTCTTAATTTTCCATCCGCTTTACACGATCAATGAACTTCTTATAAATCAGGAAAAAATTTTTCTCCTTGCAAATAAAAGCAGCATTTTCAAATATGCATCCATGCCAAAGGTTACATCAAGCTCCAGGTTTACCATTAACTCCCAATTTCCCAATCGTTTTTTTCACCAGGCCAAAAACAGAAAGGAATTGCTCCAATTGCTTCGCAGCAAAGGCATTGGCCATACTTTTATTCCTTTCAAATTCATACTATTTGGCCTGGGCGGCCTGCTTTTTATTACCATGGCCATGGCCTGTGTATTTCGTTTCTCCTGGACCAGGAGGGATGGCCTCCTCTATTTTGCTATGTTTATCTTCGCTTTCCCCCACATACTCTTATGCTTTCATGGCGACGCGATCGAAATCGAGCGGCATTGTGTCGGGTCCTTGGCCCACTTGTTGATTGCCATTTTTTTATTGATCATATTTTTAATGGGGAATCTATTTGACAAAAAGAAAAAGTGACACTTTCCATAATAGTACCTCTGCTTTTAAAATCGGCCTGCTTTTGGAGACGGAATAAAACGATTAGAGCGGCAATGATTTTTTTCGACATAATATCCGGGTCGTTATCATCAGCAAGTCATAGAATATTGCTGCGAGGTAAAAATTGAATGAGATTTTCGTATAGATGGATATGAAAGCGGAGAGAGCAAAGCCGAGCATGCCGCAGATTTCATTCATCGCCCAGTACCATGTGTTTCCGCCGCCGCCTCACTTCTCACAAGCTTTATTCCGGTCGGGAAAAACATACTCAGAACAATCTCGATGGGAAATATGACGATGATCGAAATCGCGATTTTAAAGATCATCCTCGCTGTTATCGTCGAGGAAATGATTTCGGATAAAGTGAACTTGAGCAGAATAATGGCGAACACGGCCGCCAAATGGAAAAAATAAAACTCTTGGGTTTTCTGGTCAGCGGCAGACGATGGTTGACCAGGCTACCTACTCCTGCGCTCAGAATCATGGAAAAAAGCAGTATGCCGAGCGTATAGACAGGATGTCCCAGGTATACTGACAACCTTTGTATCAAGCCGATTTCAATTACTTCGTTTTTTTGCCCTTTTGTCATCCATGAATTTTAGCTCACAATAGGACATCTTTATTTTGGTAGAAGCGGGCATTATCATTTTGGGGTTACACAAAATATCCTTTTTCCTTTTTATTTGACTTCGGGCCGCCCCTTTGCTAATATAGAATTTCCAATAAAACTCAATTTCGAAAAAAGTTAATGAATAGAAAATTGCAGGTCATTGTCGTATTCAATTTATCTGCTGCGCTGGGCATCGTCCTGCTTTACAGCAAACTTCCTTATGTCAGCCAATTCGCCGCCTTGACCCTGATCTTTCTATTTCCGGCCGCCGGCCTGGTCTTGTTTTCGCAAAGCAACGGCTTACTGAAAATCGTGCGCGGTTTTGTTTATTCGACCGTTATTTCCATGGCGCTCTTTGCGATATCCGTCTGCCTAAGCATGCCGCTACGGCAACCCTCCTATTTGGCGGCGTTGCTTTTACTAGGCAATTTTTTCCTGATTTTCAATTTAATGAGAAAAAAGGAAATCGTCTTTGAGAAAAAAGACAAGCACTTCTATCTATTTGCGACTATGATGATTTTCGTTGCCGGGGGGTTGTCTTTCTGGGGTGCAGTGCGGGTAGTACCGGTACTGCAGGACCATGACGCGGTCATGGAGTGCCCGGCCTATGGGCTGGCAAAAACCTTAAAACCTTACTGCATCGAAACCCGTGTCCCTTTTTACCTGGCCAAGGGGCCGACCTCTCATTTCATCTATGCCTTCCCCTTGGTTTTGACCGATAACCTGGAGCGGGTAAAGCACTACTACGATACATCCCTGGCGGCGTTGAATCTGCCGGATTTTAAAAAAAAAATCGTGCGCATGTGGCATGCCGAATTCATACGCTGGTTTCCTAAGCAGGCAGAGCGGGTTATTTTGGAAACCAGGACCACTTCGATTTTCATCTCGATCATGCTGGCCTTACTGTTGTTCGCAATCATAGCTGAAATCGTTCATTCTCATTCACTGGCCTTTGTGTTGAGTCTCATTTTTTTGACCCTGCCTGAAATATTTGTCAGGAATTCGTATGCCGGATACCAGAATATCAGCAATCTCTTTTTGCTTCTGGCCATATACCATTTCATCAGGAATCGCGAAGACTGGTTGATGCCTTTGCTGCTGGCCACCGTCAATCAGAAATGCGTGATCATCCTGGGGTTGGCTGTGGGTTTCTGGCTCCTTCATCAGAAAACGAATTTCAAAAAAATATTGCTCAATAAAACGCTCATTGGGCTTGTGATCGGCATGCTGTTGCTTTACACTTATGGTTTTCTCATCCATCCGCAAAGTCTCTTGGAAGACCAATTCCAGCGCCATGGCATCGATCGGCTGCTGCATCAAAATCCCATTGCCGGGATGAATTATCCTTCCATCGGCGGACTGTGGGCCATGTTTGCTTTCAACTATGGTGCTTTTTTCATCGTATTGTTTCTGGTTTCGTCGATGCTTCTGCTCAAGAACCGGCAGGCCTTCCCCCGTGAGATGGTGTTGTTGTTCATTGTCGTTTCAACAGCGCTCGTGTTTTCGCTAGTGGATTGGAGGATGACCAAGCATCTCGATTTGATGATTCCGGCCATGATGCTTATCATCGCCTACGGGTTCCGGGACCGTTGCTGGCAGGTGCACGGGAAATACCGCAACGCTGTTTTGGCCGTTATCGCCCTGGTCCTGATCAACAACGCCTGGATCATCGCTAAGCTGGCCCAGGATTTTAACTGGCTGAAAGTGACTCCCATCTGGTAGTATGAGAGAAAATGAAATTGAATCATAGGCTCCTGCTTTTCATGGCGCGTTCACTGTACCCTAAAGAACCGCTGCTGACCGCCGCGGAAAAAGTGTTGGTGGAAGAAAAGGTCAGCAGCTATCTTGCCGGTCAGATCCTGGCCATGCCGACTTATTTAAAAGTGCCGTACATGCTGGCCCTGCATGTGTTCAACTATTTGTCCTGCTTACGGTTCGGCCTGCCGTTTACCCGCATCGACCGGGAAAAGCAGGGCCAATATGTCCGTTTCTGGAGCCGTAGCCCCATCGGCTTGATGAGGGATTTCATCAAATTGATTCGCAGCTGTGTTTTGCTTTCCTATCTCGACCATCCGCTGGTGCTGCAAGCGCTTGAGGCCAGAATCGGTCGCCTGGCCGCCGAGCCCCAGTCATGAAAGAAAAAATAAAGACCCAGGTGTTGGTTATCGGTTCCGGTGCCGGCGGCGCCATCACGGCCGCGAAGCTGGCGGAAGCCGGTTGGCAAGTGTTGATCGTCGAGGAAGGGGGTAATGTAATCAAGAATAGCATCCCCACTCATTCTCCGGAGGCAATGCGCCTGTGGTACCGGAACAACGGCTTATCGCCGATTCTGGGTAACGTGAAAATTGCTTTTGTCGAAGGCCGCTGCCTGGGCGGCGGCACCGAGATCAACAGCGCCTTCTGGCACCGTTCCATGCCCCAGGCCATCGAACGCTGGCGGGAAAACTACGCGATCAGGGATTTGACCATCGCGGGCCTGAATGCGCTTTATCCGGAAATCGAAAAGGAACTCAATGTTTCGTTCTGCAATTCCGAGCAATCGCCCCGAAGCTCGGAATTGCTGCGCAAAGGTCTGGAAGCGTTGAACTGGGAATTCATGGAAGTGCCGCGTGCGCAAAACATCAGCGGTCCCGGAAGTCCTTTCGTGCCTGGCGCCAAACGTTCCATGTCGCTGACCTACATTCCCCGGGCTTTACAAGCGGGAGCCGGATTGCTGACAAATTGCCGGGTCGTCAGCATCCGCCACGACGGGAAAAAAGTAAACCGCGTGCTGGCTGTGGCCCGGGACGACGATGGCGGCAGGAGGAAAATCGAGATCGAGGCGGAAAATGTTTTCGTCTGCGGCGGAGCCATCCAGACACCGGCCTTGCTGCGCCACAGTGGCATAAAGAGAAATGTCGGCAACAGCCTGCGCATCCATCCCATGATCAAAGTCGCCGCTTTGTTCGACGAACAGCTGGATTCGCACCTTTCGGCGTTGCCAGTCTATCAAGTAACCCATTTCTGGCCGGATATCACCATCGGCGGCTCAGTGTTCACTCCGGGTTTTCTGGCCATGAACCTTTCCGAAAATTGGGAGATCAACCAGCCGCAAATGAGGGAATGGCACAAAATGGCGCTATATTATGTTGCCTGTTGCGGCACGGGCAAGGGCATTGTCCGCGCTTTCCCCTTCAGCGGTGAAGCTGTAGGCATTTACAATCTTTCCAAGGCCGATCAAGTTCATTTGAGCAGGGGGATGGCCTATATAGGAGAAGTTCTCTTTGCGGCAGGCGCCAAAAAGATTTTCCCGTCCCTGCGCCACCCGGCCCGCATCGATTCGCTGGAGGAATGCCGGCAATACATGCAGCGCAACATCCCTTTCGCTGATATGAGCCTGAGCAGTGTGCACGTATTCAGTTCCTGCCCTATGGGCGAGAATCTCCAATTGTGTGCCGTCGATTCCTTCGGCCGCGTACACGGTTTTGATAATCTTTATATAGGTGATGCCAGCCTCATTCCCGATTCGCCCGGTGTCAATCCCCAGGGGACGGTCATGGCCCTGGCTCTGCGTAATGCCAATCATTTCATCGCCAACAGAAAAAAATAATATCTAGGAGCAAACAATGTCGCTAACACTTGTAACCGGGGCAACCGGGTGGCTCGGAACCCAGTTGGTGCAAAGCCTGGTCAAGGGATTTGAAAACATACCTGCCTTGCGCAATCCTGATACCGACCGGCGGATCCACTGCCTGACATTACCGGCAGACGATCTGTCACGGCTGAAATGCATTTCACCTGACATCGAATTTCATAGCGGTGATCTGTGTGAAGCGGCTGCGGTTATGAATTTTTGCCGGGACGCGGCCGGAGGCACCGTTTTTCATTGCGCCGGTCTCATCCACCCCAGGCGCAGCGTTAGGGAATTGTTCCGGGTGAATGTCACGGGTACGCTGAACCTGCTGCAGGCGGCCGAAGCGGCCGGCGTCAAACGGGTGATTGCCATGTCATCCAATTCTCCGCTCGGCACCAATCCGGAACCTGAACATCGCTTTGATGAAAGCTCTCCCTACCATCCATACATGAATTACGGCCGTTCCAAGATGCAAATGGAATTGTTGCTGAAAGAATTTCAGCAGCGGGGGAAAATTGAAATCGTCATCGTGCGTTCCCCCTGGTTTTATGGTCCCTTTCAGCCGGAGCGGCAATCCCTGTTTTTTCGCATGATTCGCGATGGGAAGGTGCCGCTGGTGGGAAACGGGGAAAACAGGCGTTCCATGGCCTATGTGGAAAACATCAGCCAGGGGATGATATTGTGTGAAAAAAAAGAGGCGGCCAACGGCCAAGTATTCTGGATTGCCGATGCGCAGCCCTATACCATGAACGAAATCATTGTCACGATTGAAAACCTGTTGGAAAATGAATTTTCCATCCCGGTGGCCCACAAACGGCTCAAACTTCCTTTTTTGAGCGGTGAAATCGCCACCCTGGCCGATCGGATGATCCAGGGTTTTGGTTTGTATAACCAGAAAGTACATGTGCTTTCGGAGATGAACAAAACCATCGTCTGCTCGATTGACAAAGCCACGACCGTACTTGGTTTTCAGCCGCAGATTGCATTGCCGGAAGGCATGCGCCGCAGCCTGAAATGGGTGTTGGACACCTATGGAAGAATATGAATCTGCGAACGGATGTTTTTTTAAATAAGAAGTCCAAGGAGGATGAATAGATGAAGCATCTGGTGACCGGAGGTTCGGGTTTTTTGGGTAATTTGATCGCCAAAAGGCTGCTGCAGCGCGGCGAGGATGTGAAAATCCTGGATATCTGGGAGGATGCTTCCCGCCCTGGGGAGATCGAATTCATCCATTGTGACATTCGCGACCGGGCCGGGGTGGCCAAAGCCATGCGCAATATCGATGTCGTGCATCACAACGTGGCGTTGGTACCCTTGACCAAGTCGGGTAAAAAATTCTGGGAAGTCAATGTCGATGGCAGCCGCATCGCCGCCGAGGAAGCACGGAAGGCAAGCGTGAAGGTCTTTGTTCATATGAGTTCCAGTTCGCTTTTCGGAGCTCCAGAAAGTTGTCCGATCACCGATCGGTCGCCAGTAAAACCTATCGAAGTCTATGGCCGTGCCAAACTGGCTGGAGAATTGGCTGTCAAGAAGGTCTTCGAAAAGGGAGATGCGCCGCTGATTGTAATCCGTCCCAGGACCATTCTTGGGGAAAGCCGGCTCGGGATATTTCAAATCCTTTTTGAATGGATTTCCGAGGGCAAAAACGTGTATGTCATCGGCAACGGCAATGTGAAATTTCAATTCGTGCATGCCCATGATTTGATGGACGCCTACATGCTGGCCCTGGACCAGGGCAAACCCGGAGTGTACAATGTGGGAACCGACCGCTTTGGCACCATGAGGGAAGGATTGGAGAATTTGATTCAATACGCAGATTCACAATCTAAAGTGAAAAGCTTGCCGACCTGGTTGACCATTCGTTCGTTGCGTCTGCTGGATATCGTCGGGTTGAGCCCCCTGGCTCCTTGGCACTACCTGACCTATCATAAGGCGTTTTATTTTGACCTGGAACCGCTGTTGCGCCTGGGCTGGAAACCCAAGTATTCCAATGACGAGATGTTCCGCGAATGCTATGACTGGTTCAAAAAAAACTACGATCGGCTTGACGCCGAAAAATTAGGCTCACCGCACCGACGGCCGGTTAAGGAAAAAATATTGAAAATCCTGAAAAAGTTGTCCTGATCCCGGTTGATTTTTAGACGATTACCACCTGGACCGCCTGGAAATTATAATATATCACACCGCCCGGCCAGCCGGCCTTGGTTGACGATTAAAAAAGTGTATAGATAAAAGGGGCGATGGCGCTGCCCTCGGTCAAAAAAAGCAACAGGCCAAGTAAAAATAGGGTAATGACAATGGGGAGCAGCCAGTACTTTTTCTTATGCCTAATGAATTCCCACATTTCCTTCACTATTGACAATTTGGCCATGATGTGTAGCTCCTAATACTGTTTTGTAATGTCGTGCCCTGCTTCGGCTTCGCTGTAATAAGATGGCAGGGAGGGGTCCAAATAGGGATCCATGAATTTTTTTCCGAAAATTTTCATCACCAGAGCCATCGGAGTCAGGATCAGAAAAAACACCATTATGGCGAGCACGGCGAAAATGAAACTCCCCAGGCGGCTGCTGGCGATCAGGATCACCTTGAAAGCGGGGAAGAATACCTTGGGGAAGACAAGCAGCGCGCCAATAATCGTTGCCTCAACCGCCAGGGCGAGCCAACGGGATTGCACGGTACCGTGCTTAGTCAGTTTAAAAGTCAGAAGAACCGCCAGTATGAAAAGCAGGGCCAAAAAAATCCTGATCTGCTTGGGTTGGTAGGTTATTTTTTTCATCAGTCTAAAGGGAATTCCTTCATCCAGTCTTCATCGATGTCAATGAAATCCTGTTGTTTTTTCTCTATCAAAAAATTTTCCAACACCAGGTAATCCATATTGGTCCGGGAAAAACAGCGGTAGGCGTCGGCGGGACTTTCAACGATCGGTTCGCCGCGCACGTTGAAAGAAGTGTTGATGATCACCGGGCAGCCGGTCAATTGCCGGAAGGCGGATATGACATCGTAGTAATAAGGATTGGTTTTGCGGTTGACCGTGTGCAGGCGGGCCGAGTAATCGACATGGGTGATGGCCGGCACGGTCGAGCGCGTGACCGACAGTTTGGCCAGTCCCTTTTTCCCGCCAGCCTCGGCCGCGATGGGGGTGCGATATTTTTCGTTGATGTCGTATACCAGCAACATGTAAGGGGATGGGTGGTGAAAATCAAAATATTCGCCGGTGAACTCCTCCAGCATGGAAGGGGCGAAAGGGCGGAAGGATTCGCGAAACTTGATCTTGAGGTTCATTTTTGACTGCATGGCCGCCGAGCGGGCATCCCCGATGATGCTGCGGCCGCCGAGGGCCCGCGGCCCGAATTCCATCCGGCCCTGAAAGAAGCCGATCACTTTCTGGTCGGCGATCAATTGCGCCACTGTGCGGCAAAGTTCGGCGCGTTCGAATTCCTGGTACTTGATTTGCTTTTCTTCGAGGAAAGCCTTGATCTCGGCAGCGGAATAATGGGGTCCCAGGAAGGAACCGCCCTGAGCAGAAACATCGCCGTTTGCCTGGCGTTTGTTTTTCAGATGTTTGTGCCAGAAATAAAGCGCGGCGCCGAGGGCGCCACCGGCATCACCGGCTGCGGGTTGGATCCAAATATTCTTGAATATCTGTTTTTTTAGTATTTTGCCATTTGCCACGCAGTTCAAAGCCACGCCGCCCGCCAGGCAAAGGTTGTCGGAAGCGATATGGGCCTTGGCGTAGCGGACGATCTTTTCCATGATCTCTTCCAGCACCAACTGGATGGAGGCGGCGAGATCCATGTCCACCTGGCGTAATTCTGTTTCGGGTTTGCGGCGGTTGACACCGAAAAGTTTGGCAAACTTTTTTCCGGTCATGGTCAAACCGGTATGGAAATTGAAATATTTCAAGTTCAGGCGGAATGAGCCGTCATCCTTAACATCGATCAACTCCTGCAATATGAGGTCGCGATAGACAGGCTCGCCGTATGGCGCCAAACCCATTAACTTGTACTCGCCGGAATTGACCTTGAAGCCGGTGAAATAGGTGAAGGCCGAATATAAAAGCCCCAATGAATGGGGGAAGGTGATGCGCTTCAGGATCGAAAAATCGCTGCCGGCGGCCCGGGCGATGGTCAGGGTGTCCCATTCGCCGACGCCGTCGACGGTGATGACCGCGGCAGCCTGGAACGGTGAGGGATAAAATGCCGAGGCGATGTGCGCTTCGTGGTGGTTGGTAAAATAGATGGGTAGGTCGTCGCGTCCCAGTTTTTCCCTGATGATCTCCTTGATGAAGATTTTCTGTTTGGCCCAGACTGGAACCGCCGAAAGGAAGCTGCGGATGCCGGCCGGGGCGAACTGCATGTAGGTGGAAAAAAGCCGGTCGAGCTTGGTGAAATTTTTTTCATAGAACACGACGCCGTCAAGATCCACCGCTGTAATGCCGCAGTATTCCAGACATCTTTTCAGGGCTTTTTCCGGGAATTCCGAGTCATGTTTCTTGCGGGAAAAACGCTCTTCCTGGGCAGCGAAAATCAGCTTGCCGTCGTCGATGAGGCAAACCGCGCTGTCATGATAAAATGCCGAAATTCCTAGTATTAGCATAATTATTTTTATGGAATAAAAATTTACTTTATCATTATAAGCAGTTGTTGTCAACTGCTGGCACAGCGTTTGACAGCAAATGGGCAAATTGCTATAATCATGTCAGCATGAAATATTGTATTATATTCATTATCATCATTGCTTTTGTTTTTCATGGGTGCGGAAAAGCGGCGCCGGCCGCTAAAAAATACAATGTCATTATCATTGCCGTGGATACCCTGCGCGCGGATCATCTCGGATGTT
The DNA here is from genome assembly GCA_018897435.1 of Acidobacteriota bacterium. GTDB lineage: Bacteria > Acidobacteriota > Aminicenantia > UBA2199 > UBA2199 > UBA2199. The sequence goes on from JAHIKI010000044.1 coordinate 40,812, forward strand.
ACGGGTACCCATACCAGACCAGCCCTCGAATCGATGCCTGGGCAAAAAAAACTATGTTTTTCGAATATGCGTGGTGCCCCATACCCAAGACATCAGCGTCCTTCGCCTCAATGATGACCGGACTGCATCCATGCATTCATAAAACCAAGCCAAACCGTGGCACCTTGGACGAAAAATTCCAAACTCTGGCGGAAATGCTGCAAAGCAACGGCTACTATACCGCCGCTGTTGTTGATAATGCCAATCTCTCAAGTTATTTCCAGTTTCAGCAAGGTTTCGCTTCTTACACCGAAGTCTGGAACGAAGTGGAAGATAAAACCCAATCCACGCCTTTCATCACTGAAAACGTCATTTCTTTCCTGAATGCCCAGCAAGAAAAACCTTTTTTTCTCTGGGTCAATTACATCGAAACGCATACCCCTTATATTCCTCCAGCGCGTTTCATCCCCGAGCGTCAGCCGGGCAGGAATATTCTCGAACTGGAAAACCGTATTGTGCCCCGGCGGGTCACGCAGGACATGCAAAAAAATGATAATTACAGCGAAGGATACTACATTGCACGTTATGACGGGGCAGTGAGTTACATCGACGCGGAAATGGGGAAGATCATCGATGCGTTCTTCCGCAAAGGATTGGATCAAAACACTATATTGGTTTTTACCTCCGACCACGGCGAAGACCTGGGTGAGCGGAATTATTTTTTCGATCACGGTTCGCTGACTTTCACCGCGGGAGCCCGGGTTCCTTTGCTTATATATATCCCCGGCCAAAAATCCGCCACGGTCAAAACGCCGGTCAGCATCATGGATATCTACCCCACCATTCTGGCCACATTGGGAATTCAGACTCCTTATGAGCTTCAGGGCGTCAATCTGCTGACTCCTGAGAAAAATCGTTTGCTGTACATCCTCGGCATGGGCTCACAGGCCGTCGTCAAAAACGATCGCCATTTCATCAATGTCAATCCGAAAATATCGAAACGACTCAAGATAGAACCCAGGCACTTCTATGAATTTTTCCAGGATCCTTGGGAAAACAAGAATCTATACAGCAGCAGGATCGTGGAAGCATCGGCCCTTTTCGCCAAATATGATGCGTATTTAAAAAAATACGACTATTTTAAGTCTACGCAGCAAGGCAAATTCCCAAAAAAACTATCGGAAAAAGATAAAAAGAGCCTCGAAACCTTGGGGTACTTGTAAAAAATTATATTCGCCGAAGTCAGGGCCTGCGAATTTTCTTGAATGCAAAAAATGGGATTATTGTTTTTTCCCTGCAGACGATAAATCAATGTAATTTTCAGCCGCCAGTTTTTTCAGGATTTTTATCACGCCCTGGGCGGCTACGGCGTGTCCATTCCTATTCCAATGCGGATCGGTCGCAAAGCATGTCGGAAACAAACGCGTATTTTTAAAATCAGCCAACAGGGAAAAAACCGGAAATTTCACTTTCTGCCTGAATTGATCGAGCCAAACGAATGGCTCCATGACATAGGGTCCCTGGACAGAATATTCGCCGGGTTCAAGGTGGTTGTTCGGGGTTTCTAGAGGATTGTACTGGATATTACGCGGCAGCATGATTAAGACGAATTTTGCTTGCAGTTTTTCGCGGCAAAAGTCAGCGATGCTGCGAATATTCCGTTCGATCTCGCCTAAGTATTCCCTGTTTTTTGCCAATGGCTGATTGAGAATGAAATAACGCTGTTCCGGGATCTTAGGATTCCTGGCGGAAAAACGCAGCCCCTTTTTAAATTCAAGCCAGCGCTGCGCCAGGTTGAAGCGGTAAAGAAAAAATGTAAAAGGCGAAAACCACCTGGGGTTTTCCAGGCGGTCGCGGTATTTCAGGTCGTCGTGGAAATCGGTCATATCCAGGCACAGCAGCACTAGGCTGGGTTTATATTTGGCGGCGATCTTTTCCAGGCGGAAGTAGGAAAGCAAGGGAGAAGAGGAAATCCAGCCGAAGTTCGCGATGTTGAACTTGAGACCGGGGTTTGCTTTTTCCAGCAGCTCACCGACTTGCAAAGGGAAGGATTCGTCTTTTTGAACCATATAACCTTGGGTAAATGAGTCACCCAAAAAAATGATATTTAAAGTGTCTTGGCTGAATTGGAAAGCCGAGCGGTCCATGTAGGTTCTGACACCGTCTTCATTGAATCCCTTGCTCGCGTCGGGCTTCGGATAATGGCTAAGCTCGGAAAAATATTCTTGACTGATTCGCCTTTTCAATATTTTGCTTCCGGCATATTCGAAGAGAAAAAAACTGACTAAAAAGCTGACCAGCAGTATCAATATGGTTTTGTTACGTTTTAAAACCAATTGAAACAAAATCCAGGCGCTGAAAAAAGAAAACATGAGATATGCTGTATGCAGCGTGAAAATTAAACTGATCGCAAACAACAAAATACTGAATATAAAAAATTCTTTTTTGTTCATCAGCGAAACCTCACTTCAACATGAAAACCTTGAAATCATCATCATCGTATATCTCCTTGAAATATTCACTGGGAAAATCAGTGGCTGTGAAGTAAAAGAATTTTCGCCTGGATCTGAATTCTTTTAAATCATTGTGATAGGCGTTGATTGAAAAGAAGAGCTGGTCACCCTTGCCTTTCTGCAGCAGGATATAGCCCACTTCTCCGAAAGGAGTGTTTTTCAGAGCCTTGAAAAAAGTGGCGGCCTGGCCGGCTTCCTTATGGCGATAAATTGCGCGTACGTATTCCAGACGATCATCGAAAGAAGCCGCGGCGTCAGAGAAAAAATCGGCGGTGATGAACGAATAGGTTTTTTTGCCGAAAAAAAGTTCGTTAGTGGTGGGAAAAATGGTTTTTTCATAAAAATCGTATTTTTGCCGCAAAACTTCACCCCGGTCATAGATGGCAGCGCTCAATTTTGATTGTTTCAAGGCCAATTGGTTTTGTTTGTTGTCGTTCAATTGCGAAATGCTGAACAGCACCAGCAACGAAACCCCGATCGGTAGTAAAATATGATGTTTAAACTTGGTTGCTAAAAATACTACCGATAGAGCCATGACGTGCAGGATGAATAGCGAAAAATGGTGCATGGGCATCGTGATTCTGGCAAAGGTCAACGAATAAAAAATCAGAGCGAACATGATCATCCCAAAGAATATCAGGCGCAGAGAATCGATTTCCTGGTGGCGCGATTCATTCAGAAATAGGTTGCATATTCCGATTATCAAAAAGATTGAAAACAGATCAAAAGGATCGAGCAGGGCCAGAGATTGAAAAATGCTGGCGTGGCCCTCGCTGTAGGAAAAATAATTATTGAATGATATCCCCAGGCGATGGGTCAGTATATCCTTGATCACCGGCAGCAGCCAGACCAGGTTGACCAGCAAAGCTACGATTCCCAAACGGACGTAATAGTAGAGCGCAATAAAAAAATTCCGACAGGATTTTGCAAAGCCGCTGGAATCTTTGAGTTCACGATACAAGACACTGAACAAATCAAAAATGATAGCCATGAAAATAAACAGGAAGGGAGAAAAATCCAGGGCAAAAATGATGCCTGCGGCAATTCCGGCCTTTAAGAAATGGGGTTTTTCCCTTTTCAGCCACAAATACCAGATGACAAGCAAGAACATTCCCAAAAAATGCCAGCCTTTCTGCGCCAGGTAGGCCAGGGAACTGTATTCAGGCAACGGATTCTTAAAAGGGATCAGCAGGGATAAAAGAAATGCGGCCAGCCATTTGTCTTTTTTGAATATCCCGCCCAGAAAATATCCCCATATATATGGCAAATAGACTGCAAATAGGAAAGCCGAGTATTTTAGAAGATCGGGCAGGGACACTTTTATCAGAGCGCCAACCCTGCCGATCAGGAAAAAAAACAACGGCGGCAGCGAAAAATGAATGTTATTGTATTCATGCGAGTAGGGGAGAAAAGAATAGTAGAATTTTTCCACGGCCAGGGTATAATAATGGTTGTCACCGAACATGCCTTCAAAATTAAAAGGCGTGTCTTTCAACCAAAACAAATACAGCAGGCCAATGCCGGCACTCCGTATCAGCACTAGCCATTTAAAATCCACTTTCAAAAAAAGCGAAGCGATCAGCAGCAAACTGACCAGTGAGCCAACAATGGAAACATAAGGATGAATGGGAAAATTCCTGATCAAGCGAAATAGCAGCAACGAAATGGCCACGGGTGCAATGACGAACATCATTTCAGTAAGGATTTTTTTAATTTTTTCCATTCAATTTTCCTGAATTGGGTTTTTGATTTTGCCGGCCGCTGAGGAGAGGCATCCGTCAAGATTGAAAAAAAATATCTGGGCCCTTGCGAAGCAGAAAATGGAAAGGGGGGAAAACGTGGTCACCACGAAACGGCCAATACTTGTTTCCTTTAATTTGCTTCCATTCATCGGTATCCATTTTAAGCGATTACTCCAAGCCCGTCAATCAGGTGAATCGATATTGGTGACGAAAGAATATTTCAATTGATTTGCTTTTCGCTTTTTTTTCTGGTAAAATAATAATCCCTAGAATTTTAAAAAAAATAAGGAGTATGAAAATGCGGTTTGAAAAAAGAATATTTTTGTGTGCGCTTGCCGCACTGATATTCGTGGGTGTTTCCAGTTCACTCATGGCCTGGATCGGCCCCATCACGATCGCCGACGAGCCGAAACAGATTTACGAGGACAAGGTGTCGGTCCAGTTCCATCCTTCGGGCGCCGTTTACGTGGCTTTCATGGCTCACGACGAAACATTGGTGCGCAAGGAGATCTACCTTTACCGGTACACCGGGGATACCGCGAAGGGCGAATTGCTGGGCAAGGTGTCGGCAGGCAAAAAGTTTTGTTATGAGCCCGACATGGTCATCTCGGCGGACGGGAAAGTGCACATCAGCTGGGCCGAAGCCAACACGGCCGGTTCGGACCAGCAGCTGATCCAGTATCGCACCTGGGATAACGGCGCCTGGTCGCCCATCATCACTCTGAAGGAGATGAACATCCCCGGCACCCTAGATCCGAGCGGTTTCAACAAGGAGAAGATCGACGACCTGAACCTCGATGTCGACGACGCGGAGAACGTGTTCGTGACCTTCATGGTCTGGCCGCTGGCCCGCTGCAAGTTCCTCAGCAAGTATGGCGACACGGTCACCGAGGAGAACTGGTCCGTTGGCGGGCGCAGCAAACATCCCAGCGTGCAGGCGGACGACGACTACGTTCACCTTGCCTGGCAGCAGTTGCTGGGCCTGTACACGGTCTACTATGCCCGGCGGCCGAACACTCCCGGCGCCGCCTGGCAAGCCTACGACATCAAGGGCGGCATTCACCGTCCGGTGATCGGCTTGGACCAGAACGGCAACGCCCATGTTGCCTACATGGCCGATGATGCCGATAAGCGGCAGGTCGTTTACAAATACTGGACCGGCAACGGCTTTTCCCCCAGGGAGACCATAACCGAGGCCCCCAGCTTGTATCAGAATGTTGAAATCGCGTTGAAGGATGACAAGAACATGATCGTGACGGCCGGAATTTTCCAGGCCACGTCGACCACCTTAATATTCAACTGGAGGCAAAACGGCGAGTGGAACCCGGACGGCATGGTAGCCCTGCCAGCGGCAACCGGCGCTTTCGATAACCCGGCCGCGGCGTTGAGCCGGAATGACATCGGCGCCTTCGTCTATAATCATGATCGCGGTGTCTTCTTGATCCTCAGCGACCCCCTGGTCATCAACGCCCTGCCCGTGGCCGTGATCAGCGCCGACAAGGAAACCGTTTTCTGGGATGAAGAGATCACTTTCAACGGCAGCGGCAGTTCTGACAGCGACGGCACCATCGTCAAGTACGAGTGGAAGGTCATCCAGGACAACGTGATCCTGGAAGGACCGAGCCTCACCTACCGGTTCAACAAGAGCTATAACAACGTGCGGGTGCGCCTGACGGTCATTGACGACAAGGACGGCCGCGGCATCGCCGAAAAGGTTATCAGCGTTAAGGCTCTTTATACCGCTCCGGCTACCTGGTCCATGCAGCAGGTCAAGACCCTGATCTATAACCGCCAAGGCAACGTCATCAAGTGGGAGCCCAACCCCAAGAATGATGTTGACGGCTACAATATCGTCAAGTACAAGATATTCCGCAGGGAAGCCGACGGCGATTACCAGGAAATCGGCGAAGTAGGCGCCGAAAAGCGCGCCTTCGCCGACATCAGCATCGAAGCAGGCAAGACATATTATTACGCCGTGTCGGCGGTCGATGACCAGGGGCACAAGAGCCCATACGACAATTTTTAACGGATTGGCATCCCCATCTTACGGCCAATCCATGCGATTTGCATATTCAATGCACAGTAAAGGAGCAGAAATGAAAAACAAAGCAAAATTATTTTTATGCGGTCTGGCGTTGGCGATGAGCGGATTGCTTATGCCCGCTCAAAGCGATACGATCGCGGCCGGCGCTGACGGGACAGTACAGAAAAAAGCGAAATGCCCGCGCCGAGTAGCGGTATTGCTTGAAACTGTCAAGCCGGCTACTTTTTCCGAGTACCGCTATTTGTCGGGCCAGGGACAGTTCGATGTAATTGCCGTCGTCAGCCCGATAGCCGGGATCGTTTCGGAAATCAAAGTCGACGAAGGCACCCTGGTCGACGCTGGCCAGGAACTGGCTATTTTGAACGCCGACCAGGACGAAAAAATAAAGGTTCTCGAGCAGGAAACTGAAAAAAAGAAAGAAATCCTGACCGCCCGGCAAAACTGGAAAGTGAAAAGCGAAAGAGCCATCCAGACGGCTGAGCAGGATTATCAAGCAGCCCTGACTCTTTTGGAAGAGAGCAGGATTTTGGCCAATCGAATCATTCTGGCCCCTCTGGCCGGCATCGCCCGCGTAAAAACGGTGGCTGGAGCTGAGATCGCCCAGGAAACGCTTATGTTCGAGATCGTCGATACACTGCACCTGCGGGTCAACGCGGCGCTGGATGCCGATGCGGCCGGTTTTTTCAATAGCGGCGAAAAGCTCATGAGCGCGGCAGAGGGTTTCAGCGGCGAACTGGAAGCTGAAATCGTCGCCGTCAGCAAAAGCCAGGTTGGTTTCCGGGTGAACAACTCTGCTGGACAACTGCGTGAGGGCATGACCATCAACTGTAAAAAATTGAAAGCCGAGCATATCGATGCCATCATGGTGCCGGCCTCCGCTATCCAGCATGACGGCCTGGGCGATTTCGTCTATACTGCCGATAAGAAAAAAGCCAAAAAACTATACGTGACCCTCGGGGCGAGCGAAGCGGGCAAGACCATGATCGAAAAAGGCCTGGTCGCAAACACGCAGCTCATTGTTTCCGGCTTCGAATGCCTCTCTGACAAAAAGAAGATCCGCGTCGTCAACGAGGAACAGATGGCCAATGAAAAAGCAGAAGCCCTGGCCAAACAAAAAGTTGAAAAGGCCGAGGCGGAGAAAAAAACCGCGGCGCAGATCCGAGGGATCGAAGAATTTATCGCTCACCTAGAGGCCAACAGGGAAACTCTGCAATACGAACGTTATGAAAAAACAAAAATAAATAAACAGCCGGTGCTGAAAATCTTCTCCGGGCTGGAAACGCAAAAAAAATTAATCGAACTGATCACGCAATACGCTGTGAAGCAGATCACTTTCGAACTAAAGGATGAACAGGTAATTTCCACCATTACCTTCAAAATCCCGGAACGGGTCGCCAAAAAAGAGGAGAAACCGGCAATCGGCGAAAAAGCCGGTCTATTCGGCGGCCGCCTGAGATTCGCCGCGCACGGTACCTACTACATAATGCTGGACAAGAACTTTAAGGATGCATATGTCGGCCTAAGTGGTTTTGGCGGTTCGCTCGCTTTCCGTTTCGCCTCCAAGATGGATTTTTGGGTTAGCGGCGGTTTGGCTGCAAAGAACAGCACTCCCGAGTGGAGCTCGGAGGAGATGAAGTTCAGGCTGATCCCACTGTCAGCCGCTGTGCGCTATTACCTTTTGGAAAAAGGCAAGCTCAGCGCTTTTGCCGGCGCCGGCCCCAATGTGTTTATGGTCAAGGATGTGAACCCGGCCGGCGACATAAAGACCACGATCGTCGGTTTCAACGCCCTGGCCGGCGGTTATTATCAGTTGTCCCGAAAAGTATTCGCCCAGTTGTTCTTGAAATTCAACCTGGTGCGGAAGGACCTGTACCCGGATTCCACTTTAGACGATCCTTTGAATTTGAGCGGATTGGAATTGAACCTGGGTGTAGGGATCCGGCTGTAATTGCCTTAATACCGTGGTTTTTTTGGCAGATAAATAAAATTAGGCCGTAGTCTTTTTCCGGTAACCGGCCAGAATTGTTTTGGGTCGGGGAAAATGATTCTGCTGAATTCGTAATTGCGCATCAGGAGTGGCCTGTACCAGTTGTGCGAATCGAGAACCAGGGCATTGAACCGCCTGTTCTCGATGGCCTCCGTGATTTCCTTTTCCAGCTTCAGTTTGACCGGCCCCGGGTCGATCTTGGTTAAATTTTTTACAGCCACTTCGTGGGCGTATCGGGATTTTCCCGCCAGAAAGGGGAGAAATCCGTGCCCGGGAACCATGACATCTCCCTGCAGGCTGGCAATGGTTTTGACAAAATGGTCACCCGCTTTTTTATCTGCGGCATTCGGAATCAGCAGCAAAGGATTATAGGCAAGTATAGTGAACTGGATTAGTCCTATAGCAAACAAGAAAACGTTTTGAACCCGGCGCGGGTCATTTTTGGGGAAAGTCACCCCCTGCCAGAATTTGGCCATTGACAAACCGAAGCCGATGGCGAGCAGGGCATGGGCGGAAATCAGCGCGTTGCCGTAAGCCCCGTACTCCAACCGTGAAAACCACGCGGTTCCGATCATGCCCGCGGCGAAGGCGAAATAGAAAAAGAAACGTTTTTTCTTGGCCGCGATGAATTCGACAAGCAGGAATGCGAATAGAAGAAAGATCGTCACTGCTAAGGGTTTCAGCATATCGTCGGTCCAGAAGCCGATGATTCGCGGCTTAAGCAGTTTTCCGAACCAGCGCTGACCGGTCAGATCGAAAATATAGTATATATACCAGCCGTGATGAAGGGCATTTAGAATCCAGATGCTGCCCCCGATCAGAATCGCGGATGTCCCCAGCAGGTATGGCCAGTTACGCTTTTCAAAAAAAATGGCATAGGCCAAGAGCGGCAGGGCTATCATCAGTGCCGACTGCTTGGTTAAAGCAGCCAGGAGAAGGACTGCCGCGGCTGAAACGTATGAAATCCGGGCAGGATGGAAACGAACCAGATAGGCAAAAAGGAGGATAAAAAAAAGAAACAATGAATCGATTCTGGCCAAATCGAACCAGGCGTCGCTCAGTTTGTAGGTGGCGGCAAATAGGGCAGCAGCGGTAACCGCCCACAAGCGGTCGTTGGTTTCCCGGCGCACAAACAGATAAATTAGGGTCATGATCCCCAAAGAGGCGCAAAATGAAATAAAACGCAGTGGAAAAAACCCTACGCCAAGTAATTTAGAAAAGACGGCAGCCAAATAATAAAAAAAAGGCGGATATGCGTAGGGGACGAAGTTTAATGATGGCGGCACATATAGTTCTTTTCCCGCCAGAATTTGCCTGACATGATCCACCATGCCGCCTTCCATCGCCTCGAGTTCATACGGATAAGTCATACGTAGAATTGCCGCCAGGATGTAAATAACGATGTATAGCGCACCGCAGCAAAGCAGGATGGATTTAAGATTTATCTTGAATCGCCGAGCTTTCATCATTGGTCAATCATAACACTATCGTTTGCTTGAAACAATGCAAAGCATTGCTACCGCTACATTCTATACTTGAGAACCTGCCTGCTCATGCTGTCGGGCCAGCGGTCTTGATGGCCGTTACCGTGAATTTGTAGGCCAGGCGCTTGGCAATGGATACCGGGAGCAGATTGTATATAGGTCGAAAGCCCCACTTGTATAAAGAGGCTTTGATTCCCCTGCGAGCAATCGGCAGGGCGCGATAGTGCTCTTGTACCGATTCTTCAACCACAAAACCCTTGAACATGGCCAGGATTTCTTTCTCTGAAAAGAAATCTGTCACCGGAGGATCTTTTTCTTTGTGCTCAATATTTTCGTGTCCGAAACGAGATAGCCAGAACATCCAGGACGGTTTGCGATAGAAATGAGAAATGATCGCCCGACCGCCCGGTTTAAGAACCCTGTGAACTTCTCTGATCGCTTGGGCAGTGTTCCCGGTATGATGAAGAACTCCATTTGCCCAGACAGCATCAAATGAATTGTCAGGGAAAGAAAGCGCCAGCACATTCTCCATCCTCACATCCTCCGCCCGCACTGCCGCGATTTTAAAATGAAGGCGGGCAAGTTCGATCGCTGCCGCGGTAAGATCTGTGGCCGTCACGCGAACCCCGCACTTAAGGAATTCGAGGCTGTCGAATCCCATGCCGCAACCAATTTCCAGCAAGTGTTTCCCCTTGAGCTGCGAGGCCTCACGCTTTATCCGTTCCATGTTCCAGGGGAATTTATAAGGGTTCATCCACGGCCGGATATGAGCGAAGAACTCCGGGCTGCCTACCTTGATTTCCTTGTCAATGTTGTATTGCACGCCAAGGGGATGGGATTGCCAATAATCAGATACGGCTGAAACGGTTCGTTGTTCCTTATCACCCATTATTGCCTCATTTATGTTGTGGGTTTTTGTTAGTATTTCCAGTTGTTTTATAACCAATTCCTGCGATAATGTCAATATCCTATATGAGTTTATAACCTATTTGGACCCCGGCGCGCCTTCAGCAACTCACTTCGTGAGCTACCTGAAAGTCCAATATGTATCTGAACTTATTCATGTTTATTGGCAAACAAACCATTTGCGGTTCAAGCTTGGAATGTTTTATTTAAAAATGCCCTGCCCCAGGGGCCGGTCGTTGGGTTTTTCAGCGGCAAGGATTTTTCAACATAAAGAAAAGACATTCCTATTGGCCACCGCCAGGCTCAGAAAATTGAAATTGCTGACAAATTATGCTATATTTTATGCATGACGCATAAAACAAATCATATTTTTCAAAAAATCAGTTCATTCATTTTTATTTTATTCCTCTTTGCGCAGAATCAATTATGCGGATGGAGCAATGCAATATTGATCTCAGAACAAGAAGGAAGTGAGTATGGAAAAACGGTGGTTTGTTTTTCTCCGGCCGGGAAAATATATGTCGTTTACGAAGCCGGCACCAAGATCCATCTCAGTTCTTATGACGGCAGCAAAGTTGCGTATGAAAAAAAAATCTCCGAATCAACCCTGTTGGCTTATGAACCTTCCATGTGGATCAACAAAAAGGGATTCATCCATATTGCCTGGGTCGAAGCCAGCAGTTATGATTCCTATACGCAACATGTCAAATACCGTTTTTATAACGGTTCCAGCTGGTCGGCGGTCTCCCTGTTGCGAACCCTGACCATTACCGGCGATCTGAGACCTCCATTCGTTACCCGCAGGGTCGAAGACCTGCGTCTCACCGCGGATGAAAACAACAATGTCTACATCGCCTACATGATCCAGCCCGCCGCCCGCTGCCAATTCATCAGCAAGTACGGCAGCACCATCAGGCTCGAAACCTGGCCCATGGACGGCCGCTCCAAGCACCCGGATGTCGCGGTTGACTCGAACTATATCCACATTGCCTGGCAGCAATTGTGGGGCAATTTATATACCATCGCCTATTGCAAACGCCCCAACACCGCCAATGGTCAATGGCAGACTGTGATCGATGTCCGTGATGGCATCCATCGCCCTCGCGTCACCGTTGACCCCAGTCGCGTGCCCCATGTATTCTACATGGCTGATGAGGGCAGCACCAGGATTTCCATTTACAAATACTGGACCGGTAATGGCTTTTCTTCAAAATTCATTGTTTCCGATGACGCTGCCAGGTCGTACAGCAACATCGGATTGAGCGTCGTCGACAAAAACAACATTTTCACCATGGAACTCGCAACTCAGATCTATTATAATTGGAGGCAAAATGGGGTGTGGAGTGGACACAAAAGGATGGATAAAGCGCGTTCCCAACCCGATTATACAAGCTGCGCCCTTAGCCACGATGCGAAAACAGCGGTAATTGCTTATACCGACAGAGGTGATTCTGTTTACATCAATCTCAGTTCGGATGCAATTACGCCCCCCCCCCCTCCCATAGTCAATAAGCCGCCGGTCGCGCTGTTCACATTCACGCCGATCAGCGGCCTTTACCCGCTGAACGTGACTTTTAACGCCAAAAACTCCTATGACAGTGACGGAGAGATCGTTAGCTACATTTGGGATTTCGGCGATGGAGCCATGGGTTCGGGATCACTGACCGAGCACGTCTATCAGAGCAAAAACCGTTATCGTATCTCCCTGAATATCATTGATAACGTTGGCGCCACGGGTTCGGCAACCGGTGAGGTCGAAGTCTTCGGCCTTTACCCGCCATTGAACGTGCAATTCGCGCGTTATGAGAACCGAAATTTGTTTTCCGTTGAATACCTGTACCGAATCACCTGGAATCGGAATCCCAGCAACGAAGAGGTAGGAGCCGTGATCGTGTCCTATAAAATCTACCGCCGTGAAAAGGGCAGCAGCTACAACTTTGGCCACTTCTTCACCATTGCTGCCAGCAACCAGTCTAGTTACGAGTACCTTGACCGGTCCCTAGGCAGTACGGCGCGTGAATTTGAATATAAGATCAGTTCACTGGACAGCGCCGGCCGGGAAAGTGATCTGAATTATTAATCCTTTAGTGGAATTCAAGCCAAAAAAAAGTATTGCCTTTTCCGGATTTTGATTCCAGCCCCAAATGGACCAGGCTCCTTTTACCAAGGTGGAATGCATTTAGCGTGGACAGGCGAAGGGTGAGCCGGTTTTCCGGGGCTCGATTATCCGCGAGCAGTGTCTGCCTACCGTTTTTGACCTGCAAAGTGATCCGTTTGTCGTTCAGCAGGCGCAGGTCCAGCCTGTCAGTGGCGCTGCCTTTCAAGTCGAAAAACAGGTCATAGTCGCGGCCGGCCAGGATGCGAAAGGCTGATGCTTCCTTGTGGTAGGAGAAATTCCTTGAGTTGGAGTAAAAGGAAAGCCCGGCAGCGGTGTAGCGTGTCCGCAACTGAACGTGGGGAATAAAGCAGACCATGGCGAGCAGTGCCGTCCCTGCCAGCGGATAGAGAAACCGCGCCGCTTTGACGATTGTATTTTTTGTCCTGATGGCGTAATAAATGACCAGGATACATAAGAGAGATCCCAGCCAGACCCAGTTCGACAGATAAGAGGAGTTGTCTTTCTTTAAAAAAGAGGGAAAAAAGGCGGAAAGATCGATCACTTCGCTACTCAGGAACCACAACCAGGAAGACGCCCGCTGGCTCACTGCCCGGGTCACGGGCTGGTAAAGGAAAAGCGGGTAATAAAAAAGCCAAACCGTGGAAAAAACGGTCATGCCGGCCAGTAATCTGAATATGGCTCGGGAAATTCCCGGCTGGGCGTATTGGCGCCAAGCCACCAGAAAAACAGCCATGATCCACATGACAAAAAGGGTAGGCCGCGCCGCGGGGGAATAGCCGCCGCGAACGGTAGTGATGGCGTGGAACAGGATATAAGCTATGAAAACCGAAAGCAGCAAAGAAAAATCCCGGATGCCGGTCCTGATTTCTTTTTTAAAGACCAAAAAAACCAGTATGAAGATCGGGGCGTATATCAAAAGCCCATCGCGCTGATCCAGGAAAAAAGAGAGCAGGGTTTCAATCCTGAATTTAATCGGCATGGCAAAGAAAATTTTTTCCGGCGAGATAGCGCTGGGATTAAAAGAGCCATACAGAAACTTGCTGTATAAAGCCAGCAATGCCATGCTGATCGCCGGAGCCGTCAGCAAAAGCGTCAGTTGCTTCAAGCGCGAGCCGTTTTTTGGGATTTCGTGCCTAATCCGGGCCATGAGGAACAGGGCAAGTATCAATGCCGGGATGGAGTATTTCAGGTGCAGCCAGGGAATGCAGGCCAGAAGAAGGCCGGCAAGGAAAAAGCGCTGTTTGTCACGGCCGAAAATGTAAGCGAATATCATCAAGGCGGCTGCGGGCAATTCGGGGAAGAGGTGCACAGCATGAAACACCAAAGGAAAGGTAACCAGGAAAAAAATAAAATACCGGTCGTTGTCTTTTTTCGGCATCGCGTTTTGTATAGCCAGGAAAAGCCCCAAGGCGAAAATTGAATTGATCAGGGCGGCAACCAGGCGGAAATACAGGCTGCCGGGAAGCAGTCCGCCAAGAAGTTTGAACAGGTAAAAAAAAGGGAGTAAAAGGAAAGCGATTCCGGGCATATGAAAAGAATGGTATTTGCCGGAGTGGATCGAGCCGTGAAAGCGGATCTCCACAGGCAGGTAGGTAAAGTACGTTTTGTTTTCCAGGTTGTTCTTAAGGTCAAAATCGCCGTCCTCGACCAGACTTTGGGCTATCATGACGTAATGGGGTTCGTCGCCGGATAAATGGATACCCTGGGCATAAAAAACAACAGCGGCCAGCGCAAACACCAGGAATGAGATGAACCAGACTCGCCAGGGTCTGGCTATGGGCATGGGGATCTTTACCCGGAAAGCGTGATGCCGCCGCGCCAGGGATAGGATATAGATCAGCATGAAGAAACATGCCAAACGGATACGGAAATCACCGACAGATGAATAATTGAGCAGGAGAAGCGGCGAAAGTGCCAGGCCCAGGTAGGGCAGGGGAAAACGGTCGGCGCTGAAACGATAAAAATATTCGCCCGCCGCCATGGCTGCGGCCATGGCCAACAATAAAAAAAGGCCGCCGTCTCCCAGCAGCCAGGTAAGCAGCAGGGCCAGCGGACCCAGGATCTCGACAATCGCCCCGGTCAAAGCCATTGGCTGAGGTTGACGAAGGCCTTGATCTTGTTGTCGGCTTCGCGCAGGCGGGCTGATAAATTCCTGGCCAGGGTGAGCAGGATGCGCACGCCGCTGGCGGTGTCCTTTTCAACAAAGTGCAGGAATTTTTCTCGGCTGATCTCCAGCATGAAAGTATCGCTTTGGGCAATGGCCGTGGCGCTGCGCGGCAGGTCATCCAGCAGGGCCATCTCTCCGAAAAAGTCGCCTTTTTTCAGTACGGTAAGGGTTTCCTCGCCGCTGACATCGGCCCGCTGGCTGATGCGCACCTCGCCGGAGATAATCACCAGGAGCGAGTTGCCTGTATCATTCTCCTCGAAGATCGTTTCACCTGACTGGAATATCCGGTCTGAAAACAGGTAGGTCAACTCCTTGACGGCATTGTAATTCAATTCTTGGAACAAGGTGAGGTTTTTCAGGATTTCGATGATGATGTCTTTGTCTGGATTCATGATCGCAATTGTAACATACTGGCCGGAAGTTGAACAACCGCCGCGGCCAACGGCTCGGTCTCAAGCGAGGGGGATGAGTACGCGGCCAAGCCCTTCATGGATGTATCCTTTTAAAAACCGCTGGATCTCGGGATGGGAAAAATGCAGGTCCCCGACTTGGCGGCGGATGTCGTCGCTGGCCAATGCAAACTCCCCTTTATCGCTTTGGTAGGCGAAGCGGATGTTGATCCTGTCAAAACCGACCAGCAGCGTAAGCAGGGTTTCCATCAGATCGCCAAGGGGAGGGCAGTCTACGTGGCTTTTCTGCAGCCGGGCACTGACCTTGGTTCCATGCCCCACCCTGCTGCTGATACGGAAATCGCCGCGACAACTCTGCGCTGTGGCCTTGAGCAAGGGAATGCCCAGGCCGACTTTTTTGAAGCTCTTGCTGGTGAAGAAAGGATCTTGAACCTTGCCCAGGGTCTGGCGATCCATGCCCTTACCGTCATCCTCGACCGTCATGGTAATGAGGTCTTTTGCCGCCCGGTCGCTGATCGTCACCGAGATGTTATTCGCTCCGGCCGCGGTCGAGTTTTGCACCAGGTCATGCAGGTGGAAGCAGATATCCTCAACCATGGTTCTTGCGGTAGACCCTGTCGAAGGCACCAGCCCTGGCGGCTTTGATCAAAGCAGGCAGGGAGGGAGCCGTGGCCTGAAAAACCGTGTAGGCACAGCCGATGTCCTTAAGGAAATGGGCATCGGAGTTGGTGATCAGGGAGAAGCGATTAAGCTCGGGGTAGGAGCGCCGCACATCTTCGCTGCCGGCGGTGTGGGAAATTTCCAATACGGAGTCACGCAATTCCCGGGGCACCATGCCCATGTTGACCAGTAGGCCGAAGGACGCGCTTTCGACGTGAGCAGGAATGACCGTCCCGCCGTGTTCGCGCACCAGCTCGAGCAATTCCGGTATAGTGAGTTTAAGTGCGTTCAGCAGCAGCCTGTCTTCATGGCGGACGATATTGTCCTGCTCATCGACGACCACCTGATCACCGAAATATTCCGGTTCATTCCTGACCGCGGGCAAGTGGTTGTAGATCCTGACATTGAAAGCGGCAGCTTGCCCCAGGTCCTCGAAAAGGCATAGGCAATGGACATCTTCGCTTGTTTGCGCCTCCAGGCCGTATAAAACCCGCAAACCCATTTTCACTCCCAGGCTGGCCGTGACAAAACTGTTTTCCATGCTGTTGTGGTCGGTGACGGCAATGAGGTCCAAGGCAAGTTCCTTGGCGCGCCGCACAATGGCCGCTGGTGACATTTCTAGGGAAGCACAGGGTGAAAGGGTGGAATGAATGTGAAGATCGGCGGCTATTTTCATTCTGGCGTTCATCTTAAGGGAATCGGTTTTTAAAGTCAATTGCCGCGGCAGCGCCGGTGTGTACGCTTCAATAACCCAACTCGATTTGGGTTTGAACTCCCAGCTGGCGTCTATCCTGCGTTTTGGCGTCGATAAAAAACGGACAGTAATAGTTGCTACTCTTGATTTTAATATGGTAAATGAAACGGTTGGCAATGCGCAGCCCGTGAACATTGGTGAACGTGATGTCGCGCACATTACCGGCCGCGATAAATATATTTTTGGACTTGTGCTCGACCTGGAGGTGGATATAATTGGCCAGGGGTATGTTTTTCAATTGAAAAGTAAATCTCTTCACTTTGCCCGGGGCCAGAAGGAACATCTCCAACTCTTTGTCGGCATGAGTCCAAAAGGCTTCGCCTTCGATGGGGTTGTAATTGTCATTGAGGAAAAACAGGGTGTATTTTTCAGCGATTTTCCTATTGAAGGCGCGGGGATTGGTGTTGCTGGGCAAAGTGGCGTATTGGGTTTTTTCCGCCGGGAAGAATTTAATGGGAAAAGACAGTCCGGGATAGCGGGGAAACGCCGAATTGAACATACCGTTCATGAAAATTGGCGCCAGAAAAATCATGGCTGCGACCGCGGGCAGAAGGGAGAACTTAAATCGCCGCTCGCGGTAGCCGAGAAAGAAAAACAAGGGATAGATATTCAAAAAGTACCGGTTGCCCAAGGAACCGCCACCGCCGAAATAATTGTCAGGCATCAGCAGAATGTAACAAAGTATGGCTGAAACGATCCCGGCCAGCACGAACCAGTCCTGCGGATGTTTTTTCTGAAAAAAGAAAAGTAACAGCAGGAAGAAAGCGGGGAAAAAATAGATCAGCATGCCGGTGAAGCGGCCAAAAAAATAATAAAACACATTGAGTAGGGTGATGTTTGGACTCAGGTAGAAGCGGCTCCAATACGTGTCGGTGCTCATTTTGTGGCCGCTGGCAAAGGAAAAATCCTCTCTTTCCAGTGGGAAATTGCCATAGAATGATTTTCTTTCCCCGCCCTGATAGTTGATTTCCCCGGTCTGGCTGTAATTAAAGGCAAAAAGGCCTGCCAAGAATACCACGCAGATCAGGCCCAGACGGATGAATTTTTTCCATTTTTTCTGATAGAGGAGCAGCAGGAAAAGGACGCCGATGTGCAACAGGTTGTTGGGTTTTGAAAAGATCGCCGCAGCGAAAAAGACACTGGCAATGCTTGACCAGGCAGGATTCTTGAATTCGTAAAAAAAGAAGAACAGGGCGGCAAAATTGACAAAGAAATTGAACAGGTCGGCGGTGATCCACCAGACATAGATAAAGGTGATGCTGCAAAACAGGTACATGATGGTGAAGACAAAACTCCGCTTAGGGGAATATTGCTGCCGCAGCAGTAGGAATCCCATGAGCAGCACAAAAAATATCATCAAGCCGTTGGCCAGGAGAATGCCGTGGGTACCGAAAATTCTAAAAAACGGGGCCAGCGCCAGCGGGTAAATAAATGACTTGGCATAATATAGCCGGTTGTTCCGGCCTTGCTTCAAGAAAAGCCCCATGGGGCCGACCCAAAAGTTTTCACGGATGCGGATGATGTCGGCCTGGGTGTATTCCAGGTCGTAATCGAAGGCCAGGCTCTGCATGATGGAAAAATAGGTCGATTCATCGGAAAAAAAACCGCCGTTCTTTGTTTTGGGCAGGTCGGTGCCGAAAGAAAAGCAGATTATGAACAGCAGAAACATGGCAAAGAAAATCTTTATGGCTTTTGGCGTCATGGGCAGCCCCATTATAGCAAAATCCCTGGAAAAAGAAAACAGCGGATTTGTTCCCTGCGGTTGACCGTGTTGCTGAAATACTATATAATAAGATTTCCTGAAACGATCAACGGTTGCTGAATGCTGCGCCTTTTTCTTGTTTTTCAATGAGGTGGTCCGATGAAGCCAATTAAAAACCTTGGTAAACCTTTCCTGCTGCTATCAGCTTTTTGTCTGTTATTCCCCCGCTATTCCCACGCGTATATTGATCCCGGGACAGGCAGCTATGTTTTCCAAATCATCATCGCGGCTTTCGTGGCGGTTGCATTCGCTGTCAAGGTGTATTGGCAGAAGATCAAGATATTCGTCGTCCGGATTTTTTCTAAAAAGGAAAAATGAAGGTTGAAAGCACGGCCGTGTCCGGGTCTTTCCGCGACCCCAGCGGCTTCCTTTTCTGGGATGAAAACAGGCTTTTTCGCCAGGTTAATGAAGCTTACCGCGAACATTACGATAAGCTGATCGTTTCCGGTCTTTACGAGAAACTTGCCGGCTCCGGGCAACTTGTCGAGCATGAGGAATGCGACTTGAAACTGGCTTGTACCGCCGCCGCTTATAAAATCATTCGTCCCACCCTGGTGCCTTTCATCTCTTATCCCTACGAGTGGTGCTTTAGCCAGCTCAAGGACGCCGCCCTGCTAACCCTGGCCATCCAAAAAACGGCGCTGGAGTATGGCATGTCACTCAAGGACGCCAGCGCCTTCAATGTGCAGTTTGTCCACGGCCGGCCGTTGTTGATCGATACCCTTTCTTTTGAAAAATATCCCGAGGAGCGTCCCTGGGTAGCTTATCGCCAGTTCTGCCAACATTTTCTGGCCCCCTTGGCGCTGATGGCCCACCGCGATATCCGCTTGAATCAATTGTCGCGGCTGTACTTGGACGGCATTCCCTTGGACCTGGCCGGCAGTCTAATGCCTGCCCGCACCAGAATCAAGTTCTCCCTGCTTTCCCATATCCACTTGCATGCCCGTTCGCAAAAACGTTATGCCGACAAACCACTGCGATCCAAACAGCGCCCCATGAGCCGTTTTGCCCTCCTGGCTTTGCTCAACAGTCTGGAAACCGCTGTGAAGAAGCTGCACTGGCATCCAAGCGGCAGCGAGTGGGCCGACTATTACGGCCATACGAATTATTCCGATCAGGCGCTTGAATTCAAAAAGAATCTCATAGCAGATTTCCTGCAGTTGCTCAACCCGCGCCATGTTTGGGACATCGGAGCCAACACCGGTGTTTTCAGCCGGTTGGCCTCCCAGCGCAACATCCCGACCGTGGCCCTGGATATTGATGCGGCGGCGGTGGAAAAAAACTACCTGCAATGCCGCCGCTCCGGAGACAGGTTTTTGCTGCCGCTGGTTGGAGACATCACCAATCCCAGTCCGGGCATTGGCTGGGAAAACGACGAGAGGATGTCGCTTTTGCAGCGTTGTCCCATCGACACTGTCCTGGCCCTGGCCCTGGTGCACCACTTGGCCATTGCCAATAACCTGCCGCTGGCCAAGATAGCCGATTTATTCAGCCGTTTTTGCCGGAACCTGATTATCGAGTTCATTCCAAAAAGTGATTCCCAGGTGCGGCTCCTGTTGGCTACCCGGGATGATATTTTCCCCGATTACCACGCCTGCGGATTCGAAAAAGAATTCCAGCTTTATTTCACTATTGAGCGCCGCGAAGCCATCGCCCAAACGGATCGCATCCTGTATGCCATGCGCAGCAGGGTCCATGCCGGCAAATGATCTGAGCGCTCCAGCCCAAAGCATTGCCATGACGAGCCGTTGACCGATGGCACTTGTGCTCGCCGCCTTGACGTAGAAGAAAACTAAAACAAAGGTTTCTTTGGCTCCTGGGCCGGATTTTTCTTTATCCCCGTAAACGCAGGCCGATCTGCCTGCGGAAAAACGTGATCATCCCATCGCGCCGACCCAGGCTCTGAACACGGCCGTTCTGCGCCAGGATTTTTTTTAACGATGCCAAAGGCCGCATGGGGTCGAACTCGCCCTCAAGCAATGATGCAAAAGCTCCGGCGCGCTTCTCTTCTCCGGGCAGTGGCAGTGGGTCAGAGCCGCGCAAAACGGCTTTGCCGCTTAACTCCATGATGCGGAAGATACGCGGTGCCGGCCAGAAGGCGGGACGGGCCGGGTTATCGGCCAGGAACATGGCCGGCTCCGAGACCGAAGGCGCGAATCTCTCCACAAGGCGGCCGCGCCGGCCCAGCCATTTGCCTGCTCCCCAGGGAATGATGGCCAGGGCTCCGGCTGCGGCCAGTTCGGCCGTCACTTCCGCCAGGGGGCGTCTGTCGGCGATGGCGGGGAAAACACCGGCGGTCAGGACTTCAAGGCGTTCGGCGGTGACGATCTGCCGGCCCGAGACGATCAGTACGAGGCGCTCGCCCAGGCGGTTGAGGGCCAGCGAGTACGGTTCATCTGTAGGGCTGAAAGTGAATCCGCCCGGTGCGGAGGCGCCCGGGACGGCCCAGCGGGAAAACATATCGCATCCCGTAGCTTCGGTCAGCAGGACCATTCTCTGCAGCTGGATATTTTCACAATGCCGTTCAGCGGCGCCTAAAGCCAGGTTATCGCAAAGCGCCTGCCAGAATCGTTCCTGGTCATAGCTTTCGTAAAAATGCAAGTGAATGTCGACGGCGATGCGGGCAAACATGTTATGCGGATGCGGACAGGAAGCGCTTGTGCCAAAGGGCGAGGTTAACCAGGCTCCACAACAGGTGGTCGTGGTTCCTACTGCCGGTGCGATGCTCGGCGATCAGGCGGTCGACCGTGGCCGCATTGAATCTTTCACGGATGAAAGACGATCCGCTCAATACATCTTCCATGTAAGCGAGCAGGTCTCCCCGCAGCCAGTGCTTGATTGGAAAGCTGAAGCCGTGTTTGGGGCGGTAGGCTATTCCCGGCGGCAGGAGGTCAGCCATGGTTTTTTTAAGGATGGCCTTGGTCGTCCAGCCGGCAAGCTTGAGCCGGGAAGGGATGCGGCCGGCGAATTCGACCAGTTCGTGGTCAATGAGGGGGGCGCGAATTTCCAGCGCGCAGGCCATGCTCATTTTGTCCACTTTCATCAGCGGGTTTTCCGGCATCATGAAGCTTAGTTCGCAAAGGATTTCCCGCTCCAGGTCATCCTGGTTGCCGGATGTTGGCGCGGCACGATCCGCCCAAGCCAGGGTGGTCGCCAGGATTTCCTCGCTCGAGCGACCGCGGAAGAGGTCCCGAGCCATTTCTGCGCTTAGGAAATACTGCCAACGCATGTGGCCGCCGGAGGGCAGGGCGGCACCCTGGAAAAAACGGCGCAGGCTGTTCAAAGCGCCTTTTTTTTGGGGCCGGTCAGGAAGAGAGGCGGCCAGGGTGCCTGCCGCCCGACGCAGCGGGGCAGGAAGTTTTTGCAGGTAGCGTTCGGCCCTGCTGGCTTTGAAACGGTCATAGCCTACGAATACTTCGTCGCCCCCTTCGCCGGAAAGGCAAACCGTGACATGCTCGCGGGCTTTGCGGCAGATCAGGAAATAGGGAAGTACCGAAAATTCCGAGAACGGCTGGTCAAGGTGCCATACCGCTTTTTCTATGATTTCAGGGGTAATGGGATCGATCAGAAGCTCGTTGTGCACGGTGCCGAAGTGGTTGGCGACCTTTTTCGCGTAGGCGAACTCAGAAAATCCCGCTTCTTTGTAGCCCAGAGCGAATGTACGGATGGGGCCGGCACTGGCCCGGCGCATCATGGCCACGACCGTGCTTGAGTCGATACCGCCGGAAAGGAAAGCCCCCAGGGGAACGTCGCTCTCCAGCCGCAGGCGCACAGCCCGTTCAAGCTGGGCCCGCAACGCTTCGCTCCATTCCTTTTCCGGGCGTTCTTCGCTTTGTTGGCCAAGGCGCCAATATTGCCTGATGTTGGCGCTTCCGTTATCCCATTCCAACCAATGGCCGGCGGGGAGTGCCCTGATGCCGGCGAACGCTGTCATGGGTGCCGGAATGAACTCAAAGCCTAGGAAACAATCGAGGGCGGCTTCGTCGATCCTTCTGGGTACGCGGGGGTTCTTGAGCAGAGCTTTTATTTCAGAGGCGAAAACAAGCTGGTCGCCGGCCTGGCAATAATATAACGGCTTCTCTCCCAGCCGGTCGCGGGCGAGCAACAGGCGCTGCTGCCGGGCGTCCCAAAGGGCCATGGCGAACATACCGTTAAGGCGCCGCAAGCATTCAATGCCCTCTTCTTCGTAAGCGTGCAGGATCACTTCCGAGTCGGAACCGCTGCGAAAAACGTGCCCACGGTTTTCCAGCCAGCGCTTCACCTCGCGAAAATTGTAGATTTCTCCATTGTGCAGCAGCCAAAGGCTGCCGTCTTCATTGGTGATGGGCTGGCGTCCGTTTTCAGAAAGGTCGATGATCGACAGGCGGCGGTGCCCCAGAGAGATCCCCGGTGTGCAATGGTAGCCGCTCTGATCGGGTCCCCGGTGGGAGATCTCATCGGCCATGGCCTGCACCGCCTGCCGGTCCTCCCAGGTAAAACCGCATATGCCGCACATGGATTAGTTCTTCCCTGCAGGGGGCGGCATTTGGCTGATCGCGGCCCAGGTGCGGCGCATGCCTTCAACTACGTCGAAGCGTGGTTCAAAGTCGAGCAGTTTTCGAGCTTTGGCTATTGAAAAAGCCGTATTGTTGGTGAAAAACTTCAAGGTTCGGCTGGAAACGAAAGGTTCGCGGTTGAATTTCTTGGCCAGCCATTCCGCTGTGGCGAACAGGGGGCGGGCTATGATCAAAGGAAGATGTATCCGGGGTTCGGGAAAGCCGGATGCCTGGGCCATGGCGCCCAGCAATTCGCGCAGGGATACCGGACGGGCGTCACCGATCACGAATACCTGGCCCACGGCTTCGGGGCGCGAGGCGCAAAGCCGGCAGGCGAGGTTGAAGTCCTCGACATGAATGCAATGGCGCAGGCTATTGCCGCTGCCGATGTAGAAAAATGTTCTCTTGCGCAGCGAACGAAACAATTTTTCCGTTCGTGGACAGCCCGGTCCGTATACCCATACCGGCCTGATCACGGTCAGCGGCAAACCGCTTTGGAACGCATAGTCGAGCACGGCTTCCTCTCCGGCTAGCTTGCTTTTTTCGTAGATCAGATCGGGATGGCAGGAGGTAGTTTCGTCGGCCGGTGGGTCGGTGATCGCTCCATAAACGCCCACGCTGCTTACGTGAACGAAGCGGGCGACTTTTGCCTCGTGGCACAAGCGGACCAGGTCGAGCGCTCCATCGCGGTTAATGCGCCAGTAAGCCTCTTCACTTAAGGTGACGGAAAGATGAGCGCTGGCCAGGTGGAAGACCACTGCGGCTCCGGTCACGACCTTTTTCATTGCTTCCCGGTCGCAGATGTCGGTCTGGAAGATCTTAAGTCCGGCTCCGGCATCCAGAGAGTGCAGACGTTCCGTGTGAACATCCACGGCGTGCACGGTCATGCCCCGGGCCAATTGGTCTTCAACCAGGTGGCGGCCCAAAAAACCATTGGCCCCGGTGATGACGGCGATCATTTGACGGTCTCCACTACCACGGCATAGCCGCGTGTGAAGGCGATCAGGTAATCCAGGCGGGAAATGAGCCAGAAAACCGGATAGAGCAGGGCGTAAAGCTTGTAACTCTTTTTAACCGAGTTGAGCTGGCTCTTGCTCACGGGAGCGATAGTCCCAGCTTCGACGGGGGCCCGGCTTTTTTTGGCCAGCAATTTAACGTAAAGGAAATTGATCGCGAGTTCCAGCATCTCGGTAAAAAAACGAGCGTAGGAACCGCTGCGTATGAAGGTTAATCCGGCCGCTGTGGTGAGCCGGCGCAGGTCGGAGATGTCGAATCCCGTGCGGCGATGACCGTAGGCCTTGGCGTCCATGCCGATGGCCTTCTTGATGCGCACCGCGAGCTTTTTCTCGTTGCCGTTGGGAGTGGTGACGATCACCGTGCCGCCAGGGCGCGTGACGCGCGCCAACTCGCGGGTGATGGGCAGGGGGTCGTTTAGATGCTCGTGCACGTCTATGCAGACCGACAGATCGAATTCATCATTTTCAAAGGGCAAAGAAGCTGTTTCACCATCAAGCTTGAGCACCGGTTCACCCAGGAGCTCTTCCATGCCGGGAATGCCCTGGGCTTCAAAGTCGGCCCAGGTCCAAAGGCCGCCCATATGGCGTATTTTATAGTTGATGGCGCCGTTGTTGTCGCCGCAGGTAAGGAGCAGACACTTGCGGTTGGCGAGAACAGGGAAGAATCTGGCCAGAGCCGCAACCTTCATCTTTTTCTTCAAGGAGCGGTTGAACATCTTCAATTGCCATGGTGTTTCTTTGCTGGCGTTGGCTGAGATTTCCATCAGGACATTTTACGGGATATCGGCAGCAATTTCAATAGAGAAAAAGTAGCGAACATGCGGGCAACATCGATTTTTTGGCTTTGTGTTTTTTGAAGTCAGGCGGTTTGTCAAATTTAGATCAATCTCTGGAAATGGAAAGCAAGTCATTCACCCTTCGGGCCGTTTCCCGAAAACCCATGGCCAGGCGGCGGTAATTTTCCAAGAACTCATCCAGGAAAGGGAATTGGGAGCGGTATTTTTCGGCCAGTTCAAAGACCAGCCATTGGTCCTGGTCGGGGGCGCGTCCGGTGATATTTCTTTTTAAAGTATTGAACTCTTTGAAAGGAGAGGCGCCGGCGTCGGAATTTTTCCACCTCCGATCACTGGCCCGGATACGTTTCAGCTCTTTATCGGTCAGGTCGACCTGAAAAAGGGTCCGGCCCAGGTTTTCCTCGTCCAGCCGGGAAATTTTTTCCAATTGGTCAAGTAGTTTCAAGGTTTTTTCCTTAACCTGCAACGCCTGGTCGTATTCGTCTTGCATGGTGATGCCGATCTCCAGGGTCATGCCCTGGATGAAATGACCGACCAGGTTTTGAAATTCTTCAATGTCCCGATCCAGGGCCGGGGGCTGAAGCATTTCCCGCATAAAAGCCAGGCGCTGGTCAGTGCCAACACCGTCGGGCAAGTGCTTTTTTATCTTTTCAAAGGCCTGGTCGCTCAGATAATCACCTGCCAACCCTTTGTTGCGGAGGCCGGATTCCGTTTTGACCAGGATCCTGGCCAATACTTCTTCGGTCATGGCTTGCCTGATTTTCTTTTCGTCGCAGCAGGTGATTCCGGTCGGAAGGATTTCCTGGGTGACGGAAAAGGATAGGCCAGCTCCGCTCAAGCACAGAAAAAAAAGAAGCATAATTTTGAAACGCATCTTGAATTCATTTTAAGCGAATCGATTCCTGATTTCAATAAGGGTCCATTTTTCCCCGTTGACTTTTTGGACTTTTTCATTTATAGTTTTTTTTTAAGGAGTTGTAATGAACATCAAACACCAAAAAACAAAATTGATTTTAGAGCTGTTCGAAGAGATCAGCGCCATACCGCGCTGTTCCAAGAATGAAGAGAAAATCGGTGCTTTCCTTTTGCAATGGGCGGAAAAAAACAGTTTGCAATCCAAAAAAGACAAGGTCGGCAATGTACTGATCAAGGTGCCCGCTAGCACGGGTTACGAGGGATCCGGAACCGTGGTGATTCAGGGCCACATGGACATGGTTTGCGAAAAAACCGCCGATTCTCCCCATGATTTCACCAAGGACCCCATCCGTTTTGTCTATGACGGCGAATGGCTGAAAGCCGATCGTACCACCTTGGGCTCCGATAACGGCATCGCCCTGGCCATGGCCATGGTGCTGGCGTTGGATAAGGAAGCCGTCCATCCTCCCCTGGAGTTGCTTTTCACCGTGGATGAGGAAACCGGTTTGACCGGGGCCAATGCGCTGCAGGCTGATTTTATCGAAGGCAAGATCCTGCTCAATATCGATTCCGAGGACGAGGGCGTGTTCACCGTCGGTTGCGCCGGCGGCCGCGATACCCACATCAGTTTGGCGTTACAGTACGAAGATGCCCCTCCTGGTTTTATCATGGCCCGCTTGAAAACCGGCGGCATGAGCGGCGGTCATTCCGGGATCAACATCAATGATGAACGGGCCAACGCCATAAAAATTTTGATCAGGACCATCATGCGGATCAAGGCGGAGTTCGACCTGCGCCTGGCCGATATCTCTGGCGGCACTGCCCACAATGCCATTCCCCGCGATGCCTGGGCCGATATTTTTATCCCCCGTGACAACTTTAAAGCAATTGAAAAAACCGCGGCCGACATGGAAGATGTTTTCAAGCATGAATTCAAGAAAATCGACTCCAATCTGAAGATCTCAGTGGAACTGCAGCCCGAAACAATGGGCAAGCGTCCGCTGAACGCAGCCGACAGCGCCAGGATTTTTGACCTGATCATCTCCCTGCCGCACGGCGTGGCCGCCATGTCAACGGAAATGAAGGGGTTGGTGGAAACCTCCAACAACCTGGCCAGCGCCAAGATCGCCAACAGCAAGATCGATATCATCACCAGCCAGCGCAGTTCGGTTATGTCGCGGTTGGACGCTCTGACCTGGAGGATCGAAGCCATTGCGCGCCTGGCCGGCGCCCAGGCTGTCAGCGGCTCCGGCTACCCGTCCTGGCAGCCTAACCTGCAATCGCCGCTGCTGGCCCGCTGCAAAGACGTATACCGCAAGCTGTTTGGCCGGGAGCCCCACGTGGAAGTCATTCACGCCGGCCTGGAATGCGGCATCATCGGTGACAAAAAGGCCGGCATGGATATGATTTCCTTCGGCCCGACGCTGAAAAACCCCCACGCGCCCGAGGAAAAAATTCACGTGGAATCCATCGGCAAGATCTGGGATTTCCTGGTGGAGCTGTTGAAAAGTTTGAAATAATTTTATTACCGTTGAATTGACCGGCGCAGCGTTTTTTATTAAAATACGTCCATGAAAAGAAGAACTTTCGTAAAAAACGGCGTGTTGTTTTCCTCAAGCATACTGCTAGCCCGCCCGAACCGTGCCCAGGCCAATCCGGACACAGCGGCTGCGGTTATTCAGGTAAAGGGTGAATCGCCATATGAAATCACCAAAAGGGCTGTGGCCGAGATCGGCGGCATGGGGAAAATTATCTCCCGGGGCGATGTGGTCATGGTCAAGCCCAACATCGGCTGGAACCGGACGGTGGAACAGGCCGCCTGCACTAATCCCGAAGTTTTGCGGGCTCTGATCGAGCTGGCTTTCAACGCCGGAGCCAAAAAAGTTGTGGTCATGGACAACACTTGCCACAAGGCCGAGGACTGCTACCAGCGCAGCGGCATTGAAGCCATGGCCAGAGAACTGGGAGCCGACGTGCGCTATTGTGACGAAAGCCGCCTGGTTGCTCATGACTTCAAGGGCGAATATCTTGCCAAATGGCCGGTTTTCAAGGACTATTTGGAAGTAGACAAATTCATCAATGTGCCCATCCTCAAGCATCACGGCAGTGCCGGCCTGACCATCGCCATGAAGAACCTGTATGGCATCCTGGGCGGCAACCGCGGCAAGCTGCACCGCGACATGGGTGAGAACATCGCCGAACTGGCCGGAGGTTTCCGCAGCCACCTGGTCGTGGTCGACGCTTACAGGATTTTGCTGCGCAACGGCCCGGTGGGCGGACGGCTGAGCGACGTAGAAATGCGCAAGACCGTGATCGCTTCGACCCACATCATGCATGCCGATGTAGCGGCTGCGGTCCTTTTCGGCAAGGACCCCAGGCAAGTGGAATTCCTGCAGGCGGCCCACAAAAAAAAAATGGGCGAGATCGACATCGCCAAGATCCAGGTCAAATTGTTGACCGTATGAGGGCCGGTGGACGCCAAAACCGGTAAACGCCTGCAGCGGCTGCGCATCAGCAGCCAGTTTTTTTTCACCTGGTTGTTTTTCTTTTTGCTGCTGAAAAGCGGCGGGGCCGCGATCGAGCATTTGCCCCAGACCGGTTTTTTCTTTTATATCGATCCCCTGTTTCTTTGGGTGAATATTTTGGCAGGACCTTTTTTGCAAGTCTTTTTGCTCGCGCTGATCCCGCTCATCATGACCATGGTCTTCGGCCGTTTTTTTTGTGGCTGGGTCTGCCCCTTCGGCGCCCTGAACCAATTTTTTACCTGGTTGGGTAGCCGGCGCCAGCGCAAGAAGATCGCGGTCAGCCGCTCCTCACTGCGGTTGAAGTACCTGCTTTTGATCATTCTGCTGGTCGCATCCCTTTTTGCCAGCCAATTGCTGGGCTGGCTGGATCCTTTTGCACTCCTGACCCGCAGCAGTTCCGTGGCGCTGGTCCCGGGCGCAAATTTCCTGGCCCAGCACGCCCTGCAATCCGGGGCCCAAAACCAAGGCTGGGTGGGGAAAATCATCAAACCGCTGTACGATTTCAGCCGCCGTTTCCTGCTCACGGTCAGGCAGAGGACATTCCTGCAGGCCGCGGCCATCGGTCTGATTTTTTTCGGCCTGTTGCTGCTGAACCTGTACCGCCGCCGTTTTTTTTGTAACAGCCTCTGCCCGTTGGGAGCGGTTTACGGTTTTGTGGCCAAGTATTCCCTTTTGCGTCTGCCGCTCAATGAAAACTGCACAAATTGCGGCGCCTGTTCCAACCATTGTACATATTACGGCAGTCCTTTTCAGGATTACCTCAAATCCGAATGCGTGCTTTGCCTAAATTGCCTGAACGATTGTCCGTTCGCCGCCATTGACGTGCGCTTTCAGCTACCACGATCCGGAAAAAGGCCCGCCCTGGACATGGGCCGTCGCAAGATCCTGGCCGCAGCCGGCTGCGGACTGGCCGCAGCGGCTCTGCCCCAGATCGGTGTGAATAAAAAGGCCAAGGCCCATGACTTTATCCGGCCGCCGGGAGCGGTTGCGGAAAAAGAATTCCTGAAAAAATGCGTCCGCTGCGGGGCCTGCCTGCAGGCTTGTCCGACCAACGCCATTCAGCCGGCCGTTTTTCAGGCCGGGCTGGAAGGGATCTGGACCCCGGTTTTAATTCCGGTCAACGGTTATTGCGAATACGAGTGCGTGCGCTGTACCCGGGTGTGCCCAACCCACGCCCTCATGCCGTTGACGCTGGAAGAGAAAAAACAGTTCAAGATCGGCACGGCGGTCATCAACCGCAGCACCTGTTATACCTACGCCGACGGCTACAATTGCGCGGTTTGTGAAGAACATTGCCCGGTGCCGGAAAAGGCGATCAGGTTTCGTGAAGTCGAAGTATACAATTTCCGCGGCAAACTCAAAAAAGTGAAACAGATCTATGTGGTTCCGGACTTGTGCATCGGATGCGGCATCTGCGAGAACGTCTGCCCGCGCACCGATGCTCCGGCCATCACGGTCGGAGCCGAGGAAGAGCAACGGGAAAATTCCTTTTGAAAATTGCCACGCGGGCGTGAGCGGCATTGCTTGCGGCTCCGATCGCCGCTATTGACTTTGTGGATGATTTATACTAATTTTAGTTCGAAATAAGGAGTTTTATGAAAAATTGGATGAAAGGACTTGTTTTGGCTGCGGTTTTGCTTTGGCTGTCCGGCTGTACCCGTACCAGTGAAGCAAAGGTTAACGTGTACAACAAGGGCGAATTGGCCACCAAGGTTACTATTTACTATTCGACTTCGCAGATCAGCCCCGGCCAGACAGAGACGTTCACGCTGACCTGGCCTGGACGGGGCACCATGCGCGTCAGCATGGATTACTTTCCGGTCGGCCAGCCGGCGCGTTCCCAATATCAGGAACTTAATTTGAACCACGGTGACGACATCACCATCAATGTGGAATTCACAAAGAAATAGAAATTGCTGCATGAATGCGCTGAAAAAAATGGATCTGGTCCTCGCCGCTGATCATGCCGGCTTTGAACTGAAGGAAAAGATCAAGGAAAGCCTGCTACTCCAGGGCTTTACCGTTGATGATTGCGGCGTCAATTCCGTGGCTGCGGCTAATTGGGCTGAATTCGGTGCGGCAGCGGCCGCAAAAGTTTCCGCCGATCCGCAGCATAAAATGGGGATACTCGTCTGCGGTTCGGGTATCGGCATGTCTATCGTGGCCAACAAGTTTAGGAATGTGCGCGCCGCGCTCTGCCACGATGAAAACGCGGCCCTCCTGGCCCGCAGCCATAACGACGCCAATGTCCTGGCTTTGGGGGCGCGGGTGGTGGACAGCGCCACGGCCTTGAAGATCGTCGCTGTTTTTCTGCAGACCGCTTTCGCGGGCGGCCGGCACCAGGTGCGGTTGGATTACCTGCGCGACGGCGTGGAAAATAAAATTCATTGAAATCATTTGACAAAATCAGGAGGTCACATGCCCGTTGACACAAAAGACATCTTTGCCATAGTCGAAAAGCAGAACCAATGGCGAGGCAAGCAATGCATCAACCTGATCGCCAGCGAGAACACTCCCAGCCCGGCAGTACGCTCGATCCAGCTCAATGATTTTATGGGCCGTTACGCCGAAGGCCATCCCAACACCCCTGACAAGATCAACCGTTACTACCAGGGAACCCAATACATCGATGAAATTGAAACAATGGCCGCCAAGGAGATCAGGGAGCTTTTCCAATGCGCCCAGGCCGAGGTCAGGCCTTATAGCGGCAATAACGCCAATACGGCCATCGCCATGGGCTACCTGCGCGGCGGTGACGCGGTGATAGCCAATTCCACCGACGCCGGCGGCCATATCAGCCACAATTTTTTCGGGATCATGGGCCGGCGCATCCAGACGCGCGGCCAGGTTCTTAAAGCCGGAAAGGCGAATTCGGTACCGTTGTATTTTTTCCCCCTGACCGAGGACCATTACCATATTGATGTTCCCAAGACCGTTGAATTGATCGTAAAGGTAAAACCCAACATTCTGATCATGGGCAAGAGCCTTTACCTCTTTCCAGATCCGGTCAAGGAACTGGCCCCGCTTTGCCGCGAAATGCAAATCCCGATCTTATATGACGGGGCCCACGTACTTGGCCTGATCGCCGGCGGCCAGTTCCAAGATCCCCTGGCCGAAGGCGCCACCTGGCTGACCGGCAGCACCCACAAGACTTTTCCCGGCCCCCAGAGGGGTGTCATCCTGGGCAACCTGGACGCCGAAGGCGAAAAGAAATACTGGGGCGCGGCCGATCGCGGCGTTTTCCCGGGCACGTCCAGCAACCACCACCTGTACAGCCTGCCGGCCCTGCTGGTGGCTGTGCGCGAGATGAAGGTCCATGGCCGTGACTATGCCGCCCAGATCTGCCGGAACGCCGTGGCCCTGGCCAAAGCGGTGGAGGCCAATGGTATCCAGGTGGAAGCCAAGGAGTTCGGATACACCCGTTCGCACCAGATCGCGGTCAACGTTTCCTCCTTTGGCGGGGGCGTCCAGGCGGCGCTGGCCCTGGAAGCCAACGATATCATCTGCAACTACAACATGCTCCCCGGCGACAGCGATCCGATGAATCCTTCCGGTTTGCGCATCGGCACCCCGGAAATGACCCGTTTCGGTATGAAGGAAAATGATTTCGCCGCACTGGGTGAGTTGATAGCCGAAGCCATCAAGGGCAGGAAGGTTAAGGACAAGGTCAACCAGCTGCGCGACCGCTTCACTGAAATGCAGTTCGTTTAGGCTATACCTGCCGCCCGCCCGGTACGTTTTCAGGCCGCTTTCATTTACAGTGTCGTCGTTAAATGGTATAATCTGTCGCAATGACTGATTTAAAGTATATCGCCGTGGAAGGGTTGATCAAATCCGGAAAAACCAAGCTGGCTAGGATATTGGCTGAGGAATTCAAAGCCCGCTTGATTCTGGATAACCAGGGCAATCCATTTTTAAAGGAATATTATGAGTCATTTTCGGCCAATTACAACCCATTGGCCCTCAAAACCCAGCTGATATTCCTAATCAACCGCTTCAATCAGCAATTGGAGATGAAGCAAAAGGACTTGTTTCAAAAAACCACTATTTCCAATTATATTTTCTACAAGGACGGTATCTACGCCCATACCGTGCTCAATGATGAGGACCTGGATATTTACAAGAAAATATTGAACATATTTGCCGAAAAGATCTTTCCCTGCAACCTGGTTGTTTACCTGCAGACCTCTTTTGCGGAGATGATGCAGCGCATTTACAAATCCGGCAGCGAGTTTGAAAAAAGGATGCCCAGCGAATACTGGCGTGAAATTTTCGAAGCCTACAATTATTATTTTTTCAACTATAAGTTGTCGCCGTTGCTGGTGGTCAATGTCGAAAAAACTGATTTCAACAACCGTAAAGATATCGACAGCCTGATCAATGAAATAAAAAATCAAAAGAAGGGGATCAGTTACTATGCCCCAGCCTGATCTGGAAAAAAAGACGGTGTTGACCTTGGGTCAAAAAAAGGCCCGCGGCGAAAAGATCACGGCCGTGACCGCCTACGATTATCCCACCGCCCGCTTGGCTTCCTTGGCTGGTATCGATCTCATCCTGGTCGGAGATTCGCTGGGCATGGTGCTGCAGGGGCACAACAACACCCTAAAAGTGACTATGGACGAAATGGTCTACCATACCTCGCTTGTGGCCCGCGCCCAACCGCGATCGTTGCTGGTCAGCGACATGCCCTACCAGTCGTTTCATATCAACCCGGAAAAGAGCGTGGAAAATGCCTGCCGCTGCGTCAAAGAGGGGGGTGCCGAGGCGGTCAAGCTGGAAGGCGGGCGCAAAAGGTTCAAGGTGATTGAAGCGATGCTGAATGCCGAGATCCCGGTACTGGCCCACCTTGGTTTGACCCCGCAGTCGGTGCATCAACTGGGCGGATTCAAGGTCCAGGGCAAGCTGCATGAAAAAGCGCGTGAAATATTCCAGGACGCCTTGGCCCTGGAAAAGCTCGGCGTGTTCGCCATCGTGCTGGAATCCATTCCCCAGGAGTTGGCCCAAAAAATAACCGACAGCCTGAGCATCCCCACCATCGGCATCGGCGCCGGCCGCTTCTGCGACGGCCAGGTGCTGGTTTTTCCCGATCTGGTCGGTTTCACCAATATATATTTGCCAAAATTCGTGCGCCAATACGCCGATACGCACGCCTTATGGCTGCAAGCGCTGCAGAAATACATCAGCGACGTGCAAAACGGTGATTTTCCCAATGAAGAGGAAAGCTATCACCTGAAACGTGATATCGAAGAATTCCTCAAATGAAGATTTGCCGGTCCATCCAAAGTCTGCACGGGGAGTTGTCCGCCCCCGCCTGCGGACGGGGGCGGATCGGTTTTGTCCCGACCATGGGGTTCCTGCACCAGGGACATCTCAGCCTGGTGCGGTGCTGCCGTGAAGAAAACGATCTGACCGTGGTCTCCATTTTTGTCAATCCCGCCCAATTCGGACCAGCTGAAGATCTTCAGCGCTACCCGTGCGACCCGGAAAAGGACATTGTTTTGCTGGAAAAGGAGAATACTGACATCCTGTTCATGCCGGATAATAGTGAAATGTACCCGCAGCCGTACCGCACCTATGTCAACGTCGAAGGCCTGGACACAATGCTTTGCGGTCAAACGCGCCCCGGCCATTTCCGCGGCGTGGCCACGGTGGTGTTGAAACTATTCAATCTGGTTTGTCCGGCCTGGGCCTATTTCGGCCAGAAAGACGCCCAACAGGCAATCGTCATTCGGCAAATGGTCCGCGATTTGCATTTGCCGGTGCAGATAAGGGTCATGGCCATCGTGCGCGATAGCGATGGCCTGGCCCTCTCTTCGCGCAATGTATACCTTTCCCCGGCGGAACGACAAGCGGCACTGCTCCTGCCCAAGTCCCTGCAAAAAGCCGCCGCCCTGATCGGCAGTGGCGTGGCGGAGAGCCAGGTCATCCGTGAATCCATGCAGAAAGAACTGGACCGCGACCCGCTGCTTGCGACCGAATACATCTCTATTGTCCGTCTGCAGGATCTGCAGGAGATCCCTGCCATCGAAGCGGGCAACACCCTGATCGCCGCTGCCGTCCGCGCCGGCCGGATCCGGCTTATCGACAATTTACTTTTAGGAGACCTGTCATGCTGATCCCATTTTTGACTGCCAAAATACACCGGGCCACCATAACCGGTTGCGATATCAATTACGAAGGCAGCATTTCCATCGACGAAGAGATCATGGAAAAAGCGGGCTTGCGCGTGTTTCAAAAAGTCGATGTCTACAACATCAACAATGGGGCGCGTTTTTCCACCTATGTGATCCCCTGGCCGCGCGCTTCCCGGGGCATCGTGGTTAACGGCGCTGCCGCCCGCCTGGTGCAGCCGGGCGACATGGTCATCATCGCCGCCTACGCGCTGCTCGACGAGAAGGAACTGAATTCGTTGAACGCCGTGATCGTCAACATGGCGTCCGGCAACGAGATAGAAAAGATCATCCACAGCAAACTGTAAAAGTGTGGCATACTTTGCGCGCCAAGGAACAATCATGAAAAAAGTACTGGGTTTGGGCAATGCCCTGGTTGACATTCTGGTCAAGATCGCCGATGAACGGTTGCTGGATTCCCTGCAGCTCCCCAAAAGCTGCATGACCCTGGTTGAAGAATCCCAGATCAATGCCATTTTGGCCAAGATCACCCATCTGGAAAAGCAAGAGACCTGCGGCGGCTCGGCGGCCAACACCATCAGCGGTTTGGCCCACCTGGGTATCCAAACCGGTTATGTCGGCAAGATCGGCCATGACGCCTATGGAACTTTTTTCAACGGTGAAATGAAGCAACATGGTGTGACCACGCGCATGTTTTACGGCCGCGCCCAGACCGGGAGGGCGTTAGGTTTCATCACTCCAGATTCGGAACGCACCTTCGCCACTTTTCTGGGCTCGGCGGTGGAATTGGAAGGCTCTGACCTGAATGCGGAATTGTTCGGCGGTTACGATATTTTTCATATCGAGGGCTACATGGTGCAAAACCACCAGCTGTTCGAAACGGCCGTCCGGCTGGCCAAGGAGGCAGGTTTGGAAGTGTCGCTTGATCTGGCCAGCCACAACGTAGTTCGTGAGAACATTGTTTTCCTGCAGACCATGGTGGCCAGATATGTGGATATTGTTTTCGCCAATGAAGACGAATCCATGGCTTTCAGCGGCGAAAAATCACCAAGTGACGCCCTGGTGACAATAGCGCCACAATGCCGCATAGCGGTGGTTAAACTGGGCAAGAGCGGCTCCCTGGTCAAGCGCCAGGATGAGCGGCACGAGATCGGCTGCATTCCGGCCCGGGCGATCGATACCACCGGCGCCGGTGATCTGTACGCCGCCGGTTTTCTTTACGGCCTGATCCGCGATTATTCGCTGGCGATCTGCGGACGCATCGGCGCGCTGCTCTCTGGCAAAGTAGTGGAAGTGGTCGGCGCCAAGCTGGACGAGCAAAAGTGGCAGGAGGTCGAAGCGGCCCTGCCCGCGCTTCTCTCCTAATATCTGTAGCAAGACCGGTCACTTGTTTATTTTATTCAATGTTGACAAAAAAAGAAAAAAACTCTATAAATTTTTATGGTATATTTGATGCATATCGGTTTCAGTAATGATAGAAGATTTAAGCATAAAATATACCATTTTGAATATAAAGGAGTGCGTTTTAAGCTTATTCAAAACAATCCACGGCGTTGGGCTGATGTACTTTTAACTATATTGCCAACTTATCAAGATCATTTAGTCGAACAAGAGATCTATAAAATAGGTGCTGAGTTTTTAAGTGGACTTTGTTGGGAAAACAATTCTTGTATAGCACTTGAAAATCTCGGAGGATGTGGATGGCCTGATAATGCTTCCCTACGAAAAGCTAAATGTTTGTCATTTTCATTTTCCACTGGGCCAATCAATGGTTTGGTAACTGGTTATGGATTGACTCAATTGCCTTATATCGAAACAGAAAATCAGCGAATTGCCCTTGCTTGGTTCAGAGAAGCCAAAAGCTCAAACAAGGATTGGCTAGCAATTCTTATATTTTGGAATATTTTGGAATCAACAATTAGTGATCCAGAAAAATGGCTAAATGATACAAAAAACTTAATTCATACTCCATTTTTTCAAGAAGAAATAAAAGAACTTCCACTCAATGGGAAAAGTCTTGGCGATTATTTTAAAAATGATTGCCGCCATGCGATTGCGCATATTAAAAAAGAGCCGGGAAGAAAAAGAGCTGAATTGAACATTGATGTTGGCGTTGATATTAAAAGAATGAAATTGAGTTCTAGTGTCTTGGAGGAATTTGCCAAATATTTTATAAAAAATGAATTAAATCTCGATAAAAAATGTTATTTGGTGAGAGAACGAAGAAAAGAGTTTCCAAAATTTGTTACAGAACAAATTTATAAACAAATGCACTATGAAATTGCCTATCCTTAATTCAAAAAATTAAATAATGAATTAATAAAAATGTATCTAGTTTGAAATCTTGTATTTCATGTGATAAACTTTACCTAAGGGGAAAATGATGAGCGAAATAATATTTAGCATTGAGAATTCCGATGAAGGCGGGTTTGTTGCCAAAGCTTTGGGTTTCCCCATTTTTACCGAAGGCGAAACTTTTCAAGAATTGAAAGAGAATATCGTCGACGCGGTCAAATGCCATTTTGAGCCTAAGGAGCTTCCGCATATAGTTCGCTTGCACACTGTAAAAGACGAAGTAATGGCTATATGAGAATCCCCCGCGAAATCAGCGGTTTGGAATTGGCCGGATTGCTGAAAAAATATGGTTATCAAATAACCCGGCAAACCGGAAGCCATATGCGTTTAACCACCTTGCAACAAGGCGAACACCATATCACCATCCCGGCTCATCAATACCTAAAGATCGGCACCTTGAGCGGCATTCTGAATGCTGTCGCCGACCATTTGCAAATGGATAAAACCGATTTAATGAAAGAGTTGTTTTAATATTTATTTTGGAAGCAAAATGAAAAGCAAAAGTGAAGAAGCCGTAGACATGATGACCGCGGATTATAACTGCGCGCAGTCGGTCTTAAGTGTATTTTGCGAAGACTTGAATTTAGATAAGGATGCGGCCCTGAAACTGACCACTGGCTTCGGAGCCGGTATGGCTCGCAGACAGGAGGTTTGCGGGGCGGTGAGCGGCGGCATCATGGCCATCGGCCTGAAATTCGGCCGCGGCCTTGCCGATGAAAAAGCGGTTGCCGAAAACACCTATCTCCTGGTCGGAGAGTTCATGAAGCGCTTCAGCGACAAGTATGGTTCCTGCCTGTGCCGGGTATTGCTGGACGGCTGCGATCTGATGAGCGAAAGCGGCCGGATTTTTTACAAGGAAAATGACTTGTCCGGAAAAATATGTCGTCCCTGCGTGGCCGATGCCGTGGGCTTTCTGGAAGACATTATATGAAACCTGGAAGTAAGCGCGGTCAGGTATGGCGCTGAAGGGAACACTTCCATGAACTATATCGTCATCCCCGAAGGCATTGCCGGGGACACCCACGGCCGTCCTTTGCCGGCGCCCAGTTTCGTGTATCGGCAGGTCCTGGATTACATTTTAAGCATCTATGGCGCTGGCGACACGGTATACTTGGCCCCGGCGAACACCTACGACGGAAAAACGGAGCATCAGCTTGCTTTTCAATATTTAAAATCGAAAAATGCGGATTGCCGCATTTCCTTTCCGCCGCTCACCTATGAAAAATATATCGATACGCGCGACAACGCCAGGCACTTGAAAGCTTTTTTGGGGAAGGCGTATAGGGAGCTCTCTTTCGACCTGGTTTGCGCCGCTTTGCACTCCTACCGGGCCGAGTATTGCTTTAAAAATGAAGGCTACAGGCTGGGGAAGATCCATCGGGTCCCGTACAAAGTTACCGGCGAGGGCATAGCCAGCCGCTGGTGGTACTACAAACACAGGCCGCTGCACTTCGGTTATGAGACCCTGGCCTTCTGCCGCGACTTGTTCATGGGTATTTTAAAATAGTTCCTGAAAGAAGAAGAGAATCGATGATTTTAAGTTGAAAAAAAAGGCGGGGACGCGGGTCCCCGCCTTATTCGTTTATCCGAAAGGGGTGTTTATTCGCCGAGGATCTCCTGGGCCAGCTTTTCAGCCCCATAGATCTTTTTCATTGCTTCGATGATGGCGGCGCTGTGCACGGAAACGGTGCGGTTGGCGGTATCGTCGTAGAAGAAACGCCCCATGAAGCTTTCAATGTTGCCATCGAAGACCAGTCCGACCACTTCGCCGGCGCGGTTAATGACCGGGGATCCCGAGTTGCCGCCGATAATGTCGCCGGTGCAGACGAAGTTCAGCGGCGTGGAGAGGTCCAGCTTGTCCTTGGCTTCGGCGACGCGTTTGGGCAGGTTGAAAGGGAACTTGTTGTCGAAGCTGGCGGCCCGGTCATAGAGGCCGTAGAAAGTGGTTTTTTGGGGGGCGATGGTGCCGTTCATGGCATAGCCCTTGACCGTGCCGAAGGAGAGGCGCAGGGTGAAGGTAGCGTCGGGATAGGCGTTCTTGCCGTACACGGCGAACAGCGCTTGGCCGATCTTTTCCCCGGCTGGCCGGGCGATGCTTTCGATGTTGTCTTCCTGCCATTTCTTCATTTCGCGTTCCATGGGATCCAGTTTACGGGCCAGGACGATGAAGCTGTCGGTACAGTTCTCCACGGCCGCTTCGCCGCCTTCGACCAGTTTCTTCCGTTCGTCCGGGTCGGAGAGTTTGCTGCCGGCAATAAGCGCCTTGGCCGCTTCCTCGGGCGTCTTGCCGCCCAGGGCTGCCTGGACGAACGGGTCTTGGGACCCGAGTTCCTCAAGTTGCAGCTGGAGGGAGTTGATAATCATCGCTTCTTCCAGGCCCGGGTAGATGGGGGCCCGGGAAAACAGGCGGAAGCGCAGCGATTCGAGCTGCGAATCATGGAAACCTTCAAGGCGCTTGCCGTCCGGCTTCTTGATTTCAGACACGTACTGCACGATCTGCAAGGCGATACTGCCCAGGCGCAGGCCCGGGACGCGGCGATAGTATAGCTCTTTCATACGCGGCTTTTGTTTCTCGATGGCTGCGGAAATCTGCTCCCAGGCGTCGGCGTAGGCGCTCTTCCACTTGGGATCTGCTTCGACCAGCTTGCGGAATTCCGCTTCGTTGGCCGCTTTCTTTTCCATAATGCCAGGGGACTTCAAGCCATCGTATTCGCCGCTCGAAACCTTGATCCCGTTTTCGATACCGAAGATCATGCCCGCGGCCTGGCGGGCCTGTTCCATGCCCTGGGACGCGTATTGTTTTGCGACTTCCAGCAGGCGCTTATAGTATTTGAGGCGCATGGGATAGGAGTATTCGCGTTGGAACTGGATCTGGGCCAGGGTCAGCAGGCGGTTGGTCGAACCGGGGTGGCCGGAAATGAAAACCAATTCGCCGTCGGCAGCACCATTGGCACTCCACTTCAAATAATGGCTGACAACGGCCGGCTTGCCTTTTTCATAGGCTCGGAAAAGTGCCATATCAAGGTCATGGCGCGGGAAGGTGAAGTTGTCGGGGTCGCCGCCGTAGAACGCGGCCTGCTGCTCGGGGGCAAAAACCAGCTTGACATCGGTATATTTCTTGTAGCGGTAGAGCCAGTATTCACCGCCATTGTAGAGTTTGACCACATCGGAGCGCAGGCCGGTCTTTTTCAGGCTTTGGCGTTCAATGGCGGCAATGGCGGCTTTGCGGGCCTCCAGAGCTTTATTGGCAGCCATACCAGGCTTGACAGCGGCCATTATCTTGGCAGTGACATTCGCCATAGAGATCAGGACGTTGAGCTCCAGGTCGGGGCAGGGGAGTTCTTCGGCAGCCGTGGCGGCGTAAAATCCGTCACTAACATAGTTTTTTTGCGGAGTGGATACCTTCTGCAATTGGCCAAGGGCTACGTGGTGATTGGTCAACACCAGGCCGTTGGGGCTGACAAAGGAGCCAGAACCGCCGTCGCCGACCCGCACCGAAGCCAGGCGGATGTGCTCGAGCCAGGCCGGAGTGGGTTCAAACCCGTATTTTTCCTTGAGCTGTTTCATGGGCATGTTGTCCAGGGTCCACATGCCCTCGTCGGCAGTGAGCGGACCCGCCAGCAAAAACATGACCGTTACGACTGCCAGCGATAGACAGATTGGCAGCCATTTTTTTTGGTTTTTTATCATTAGAAACCTCCTTGTGATTGCAATTGTTATTACGCAGGAGAAAATGGAATAGTTCATGAAAACTCCACTGTTGAAGTGTTGAAGGGTTAAAGGGTTGAAACGTCAAACTCCTCTCTTCACTTTTTCCTTTTTACTTATAACTTTTTCCTTTGTTTTTCTCTCTACCTCTCTACCCCTTTACTTCTCTAACTCTTCATCTCTTCCCTTTGGCCCAAAGCCCATCGCCCCTTGCCTATAACCCATAACCACCTTTTTTGATTGACAGGGCCTTGGTTTTAATGATATATTGGCTTCCTCACGACCTCTCGGGGCCATGGTTTAATGGGAGAACGCGACCTTCGCAAGGTTGAGATGGCGGTTCGATTCCGCCTGGCTCCATAGTTCGAATTGGGTGAAGCCACTCGTTTTTGGGTAAATGGGTTAATGAGTTGATGGGTTAGAAAAAAAACGATTCTTTCTTAAAATCTTATTTCGAAACTTTGTCTTGAACTCTTCTACTCATTAACCCTTTAACTCATCAACCCTTCAACCTTATAACTCTTCGATCCATTTACCCTTCAACTTCTTCTTTTTTTGGGGGGTTTACCAGCCGGGCGATAAGGATGCTCAGCAAATAAAGCAAAATCATGGGCACGGCGAAAAGTGTCTGGGTGATCATGTCCGGGGTGGGGGTTATGACCGCGGCCAGGATGAATATCGCCACCACCGCGTACTTGAAATAGCGGATCAGGAAACGGGCGCTGACGATGCGCAGTTTGGCCAGCAGGAAGACCAGCACCGGCAGTTCAAAGATCGCCGCGATGCCGAAAAGAACCCTGAAAGCAAGGGAAAAATATTCATTGATGGTGATGATGGCCGTGAAGTCTTTGCCGATGTTCAGGAAAAACTTGCAGGCTAGAGGGAAAACAATGAAATAGCCGAACGCGCCGCCCAGGAGGAAAAAGAAAGTGGTAAAGATGACAAAGGGCAGTACCCATTTTTTTTCTTTGGCAAACAGGGCGGGGGAGATGAACAGCCACAGTTGGTGGAAAATGAACGGCGAGGCCGCGAACAGGGAAAAGATAAAGGCCACCTTGATATACATCATGAAAGGTTCGGCCAGGGCAGTGTAGGCCAGTTTCTTTTCACCCGTGGGCAGAACGGGAAGGTATTTCAGAACAGGCAGCGACAGCCAGTAATACAGTTTGTCAACGAAGCGCCAGGAGGCGATGAAAAAAACCAGGATGAAGGCGAAGGAATAGATGATGCGCTTGCGCAGTTCGCCCAGGTGCTCGAAAAAGGACATCTCATTTGCTCTTTTCATCGTCCTTGCTCTTTTCTACATCCTTATTTTTTTTCTTTGCGGCGGCGGGTTTTTCGTCAGGGCCATAAATGTTCAGGGAGTCCTTGATATCCTTGCCGATGTCCTTCACGGATTTGTCCACATCGCCATAGATATCCAAGGCGTCCTTGACGTCCTTGCCGATGTCTTTCAACTGGGAGGTCATGCCTTCCTTGTAGATCTCGTCTTCGATCGCCGCTTTCGCCCCATCAATGGTCGAGCGGAATTCGCGGATGGTCTTGCCCAGAAGTTTGGCGAATTCAGGTAGTTTCTTTGGGCCGAAAACCAGCAGCACCACGATAAAAATAAGAAGCAATTCTGGGAAGCCTATTGATCCGAACATGCTTTTGTCACCTTCATGGCTGGAGTTAAAATTTCAAGTAATTTGTCCGATTCACCTGTGCATAATAGCATAATAAAGGCAGCAGTGACAAGTGACGAGTGACGCGTAACGTGTAACGAGGGAAGAAAAGGCAAAGGAGAAGATGAAGAAAAATCCCAAATCACAAGCACCAAATCACAAATAAGCACCAAGCACCAATGACCAAAACGAAGAAAGACAGATCCCCAGCTCCTTTGTATAGGAATATGGAACTTGGAATTTATTTGTTATTTGGGATTTGGATTTTGGAATTTAGGTATATCGGGTGAATTCCTTTTTTTATTCTTTAACTTCGAACATCGAACTTCGAACTCTTACTTCTTCTCGCTGACGATCTCTTTCAGCACCCGGGTCAGGAAGGAATGGAATGCCCGCAGCGTGGGTTCGAATTCGGCGGAAAAGTTGATGCGGTTCAGGTTGTCGTAGTAGTTTAAAAATTCATTCCAATCCTTGTACAGCAGGTAGTTCAGATCGGTTTCCATGAACTGGTTGATGTCAAAAAAAATCTCCGAGGGGGCGATGCCGCTCTTGCTGGTGAAATAATCGTTGATCTTGGTATGCAGCTTGATCAGTTTCTTTTTGACCTCTATGGATTTCTGCTTGCGCGAGACGTAGTTTTCGAAAATGCTGTTGCCGTTGATGTCGGGCTTGAACAACCGGGCCACGCTTTCGATCAGCTCTTGAACGGACACTTCGGCGATGATAACGATGTTCTGGATCATCCTCCTCTTTTTAGGCTTGTTGCTACCGCCGTCAAAATAAACCGGCAGTTCGCCGGCGCCGATTTTTTTGTATTCCAGTTTGAGGTTCTTGAAAATTTCGCCGATCGGTTCCAGTTTCTTTTTAAGCTCCGGGTCGGATTGCAAGCTTTGCCAAAGGGCCGAGTCGTTGAATTTGATGATGGTTTCCATGTTTTTTTTCAGCGACAAGACCAGGGGAATGGCCATGTCCAGGTACTTGTTCTTGTTCAGGTTCAGTTCTATGAAATTATTGATCTTCAGGATGCGAAAAGAGAGAATGAAGAAAATGCCCAGGTTTTTGCGGATATTCTTATCCTTGCAGGCGGAGATGATCCCGGAGATGTCGGGCTGATAGATCTTGTCCATCTTGGGGATGAATTGTTTTTTCAGGAGTGAAATCAGGAAAGGGTTGCTGAGAAGTTCGCGGTGGTATAATTTTTTAATCGACAAATAGGCTTTTTGCGAGACCTGGTCGCCGCGCAGGATCTCACTCAGCAGGTTTCTGAAACTCTGCAGGAAGATGCGGAAGCTGTAAAACCACGATTCAGGCGAATAGAGTTCTTTCAGGTTGGGAAACGACTTTTCCATATTCTCTTCCAGGATCTTGTCCACGACGAATTCTTCGAAATTGAGGAAATACTTGTCCTTTTTAAAGTCCAGTTCCTTGAGCAATGTGGTGATCCTGGCCGAAGACTGATAGAGGCTGAGGACGTAGAATTCGTAGTTCCTCTCCGTTTGGGAGGGCAGCTTGAAGACAAGGTTTTCCAAGTAGGAAGAGGAATTGAACTCTTCGATGCTCTCGAACCACAGCTTCAGCTCGAACAGGTTGAGCATCATTTTTTCCTGGTCGATCTTGTCGATCCAGCCGGAGAAGATCTCCTCCCATTTCTTTTCGGGCGGCATGTTGACACTTTCCTTTGAAAAAAAATCGCCGATGTTTTCCAGTTCTCTCTTTTCCATGCAGATATTGTAGCGAATTCAAATCGTATTTGCAAATCGAAAGCAACGGCAGCAATGTCAGTGTGAAGACGATTACGATATCCGATTTGGTACTTTAGTTTTACGGGTTTTACTTAGGCAGTGACATCAGGCCGGGAATGAAGCAACATTGTGGCCAAGCGTTATTTTTTTTGCTATACTTGTAAATGATGGGAAAAACAGAGAACCGCATCGCCATTTCTTTCAAGAGCAGTTTGAAATACACCGAATTAAGTGTGCTGGTGCTCGGCTTCATAAAAAAATTGCTGGACATAGGCGACGATGAATTTTTCAAGATCGAAATTTCCTTGCGCGAGGCCGCCAACAACGCCATTATCCATGGCAACGGCAACGATATGGAGAAACTGGTACATATGGAATTTATCTGGGACAAGTCCTTTCTGCGCATCCATGTCCGCGATGAAAACGACCGCCAGGTCGACTTCAAGGAAGTGGAGGATAAAATAAACAGCTGCGGCCTGCTTTCCTTCAACGGCCGCGGCATCATGATCATCAAGAATTACATGGACACTTTCGAGTTCCACTGCCTGCCCGGCGGCAGCGAAGTGGTCATGGAAAAGAAGCTGTCATGAACCTTCTGTGTTTTGACACTACCTCGCGCGACGCTTCCATCGCGGTGCTGCGTGACGAAGAGATCTTGCTGGAGTACAATTTTTCTTCACGGGACAACCTGTCGGCCGTGATGATCCCCAGCTTGGAGTTCCTGCTGCGATCGCTGGGCATGAAAATAGCGCAGATCGACGTGTTCGGCGTGGCCGTCGGCCCCGGACTTTTTACCGGCATCCGCATCGGGCTGGCCACGCTCAAGGGGCTGAATTTCGCCGCGGCGAAGCCCATGGTTGGGGTGAACACCCTGGAAGCGCTGGCTTGCAAGTTTGCCGATTCGAAAAAAAACATTGTGGCGCTGATCGATGCCAGGAAAGGCGAGGTCTACCTCGGTTGTTACCGCTTCGTTAACGGTGAAATGAATATACTGGTTCAACCCTGCCTGCTGCCGGTCTCCGCCCTGGCCTCCCTACTGGACCCATTT
Organism: Acidobacteriota bacterium; assembly: GCA_018897435.1. GTDB lineage: Bacteria > Acidobacteriota > Aminicenantia > UBA2199 > UBA2199 > UBA2199. The sequence goes on from JAHIKI010000044.1 coordinate 85,772, forward strand.
GCCGATAAGGTTTTTGTCGGCAGCGGCGCCGAATGTCATGGGGATTTTTTAAAAAGCACCTTTTCCGAAAGCCGTCTGCTGTATCGTTCCAACTTCCTGGCCAGCGAGATTGGCAAAATCGCGCTGCAGCGATTCCGCAACCGTCAGTACACGACCGATCTGCAAAAGCTGCTTCCCTTTTATATTCGCAGGCCAGATGCCGTAAGCAATTTGGCCAGAGCAGACGGCGCCGTTGATTAGAAAGGCTGCGGCCGCCGACTTGCCCGCCATCCAGCAAATCGAGTGCGAGCAGTTTTCCAATCCCTGGCACCTTGAATATTTTGCGGCCGAATTGGCCAACAGTTTTTCCAATTTATTCGTGGCTGAGAACTCTGGGAATGGCTCCTTGATCGGCTATTTGCTTTTTTGGCGGCTTGGCGTCGAGCTGGAACTGCACAAGATCGCCGTGGCCAAGGCTTGGCAGGGAAAGGGTCATGCTTCACACTTGATGGAGTTCTTTATCCAGACCGCCCGTTCCTGGGGGAGCGAACGAGTGCTGCTCGAAGTGAGGGCCGGTAATACCCCGGCCATCCGCTTGTATGAGAAATTCGTCTTCCGCAGCGTGGGGCGCCGCCGGGATTATTATGACCGGCCCGTGGAGGACGCCCTGCTGTACGAATTGGTTTTTAGAGAGCCTGTCGCCGATTAGCCCGCAGTTCTCACAGATATTGTCGCGCAAATGCAGCAAATATTTGTGAGAAATACGGGTTAGATAAAATCGGGCTCTTTTTTTATCCTGTCTTCTATCTTCAATTTTTCTTCGATCCAGAAATCGAGGCCTGTTTCATTAAAAATTGTGATGATCTCGGGATCGAATTGTTTGCCGGAAAACCGCATCAATTCCTTGGCCGCGTTTTTAAAGGATAATGCTTTCTGATAAGGGCGTTCCGAGGTCATGGCATCAATGGCGTCGGCGATATTGAATATCCGCGCTCCCAGGGGAATGTTTTTCCCGGCCAGGCCGTCGGGATAACCGCTGCCGTTGAAAGCTTCGTGATGGTGCAGAACGATCTGGGCGGCCGGCTCCAGGAATTTGATGCGCCGCAGCACATTGTAGCCGATGGTCGGGTGCTTCTTCATGATGCGCCATTCCGCGGGGCTCAGTTTTTCCGGTTTGCGCAATATGGCGTCGGGGATACCGATCTTGCCGATATCGTGCAGCAGGGCACCGTATTCATAGATTTTCAATGTGTCCTTGTTGTTGATGCCCATCAATTCGGAGAGTTTGAGGGTAAACCGGACCACACGCAGGGAATGGCCCTGTGTTTCGGTGTCGCGCGTATCCAGGGCGGTGACCATGGCCCGCAGGGTGAAATTGTAAGTTTTGTCCAGTTCGATCAGGGCCTGCTTCAATTCGCTGGTCCTTTCCTCGACCATTTTTTCCAGGTGCTTCTGGTATTCTTTGTTTTCCTGAACCAGGCGTCTTTTTTCCAGGGCCTTGTTGGCTACAAACGACACTTCGTTGAGCTTGAACGGCTTGGAAACGTAGTCGTAGGCTCCCTTGGACATGGCGGCAATGGCCGATTCGATGTCCTTGACCGCCGATATCATGATGACCATCACGTCCGGATCCAGGAGCTTGATGTCATCGAGCAGGTCCAAACCGGTTTTCCCGGGCATGCGGATATCAGACATGATGACATCGAAATTGTCGGTGGCTTTGAATTTTTCCAGGGCCTCGAAAGCGTTGGCGGCCAGCTGGCATTCGTAGCCTTCGCCTTCCAGATAATCGCGCAGCAGTTCGCGAATGTCTTTTTCGTCATCGGCGATTAATATCTTTCCCTTGAACATTGTAATCAAGATATCAGAAAAACAAGATTTGGTAAAGTTTAGCGTGGTGGGATCCAGCCCGGTTCGGCCGTGACCCGTCCGCATCGGGACGGGGCTTAGTAGCGATAATGGTCAGGCTTGAATGGACCATGGACGGGAATACCAAGATAGGCGGACTGTTCAGGAGTCAGGATCGTGAGCCGGGCTCCCAGCGCTGGCAAATGCATGCGGGCCACTTCTTCGTCAAGGTGCTTGGGGAGGGTATATACTTTTTTTTCTATCCCGCCTTTGGACAGTTCGATCTGGGCCAGGCACTGGTTGGTGAAACTGCAGCTCATGACGAAACTGGGATGCCCGGTGGCGCAACCCAGGTTGACCAGGCGCCCCTCGGCCAAAACGATGATCGAGCGGCCGGATTTCAGTGTCCATTTGTCCACCTGGGGTTTGATGGTCATTTTCAGGCAGCCGGGGGTCGTTTCCAGATAGTGCATGTCGATCTCGCTGTCAAAATGGCCGATATTGCAAACAATGGCTTCATTTTTCATCATCTCCATGTGATGGCCGGTTATAACGCTGCAATTGCCGGTGGCGCTGATGAAAATATCTCCGCCAGCGGCCATCTCTTCCATGGTAGAAACCTCGTAGCCCTCCATGGCCGCCTGCAAGGCGCAAATGGGGTCTATCTCGGTGATGATCACCCGGGCGCCGAAACCACGCATGGACTGGGCGCAGCCCTTGCCGACATCGCCGTAGCCGCAAATCACGACTTTCTTGCCGGCCACCATAATATCGGTAGCGCGCTTGATCCCGTCAGCCAGCGATTCCCGGCAGCCGTAGAGGTTGTCGAACTTGGATTTGGTCACCGAATCGTTGACATTGATGGCAGGGAACAGGAGGCTGCCCTCGGCCTGCATCTGGTACAGGCGGTGTACGCCGGTGGTGGTCTCCTCGGACACGCCGCGGATGTTGCGGCTGACGCGGGTCCAGCGCTGTGGATCGCGTTGCCGGGATTCGCGCAGGCGCTGCCAGACCACAGCCATCTCCTTGTTTTCCGGAGTTGCTTCTTGCATAAGTTCGGGTTTTTTTTCGAACTTCACGCCCTGGTGGACCAGCAGGGTCGCGTCGCCGCCATCATCGACGATCAGGTCGGGGCCGGAACCGTCGGGCCAGGTCAGTGCCTGCTCGGTGCACCACCAGTACTCCTCCAGGGATTCCCCCTTCCAGGCGAAGACGGCAGCGGAACCGGCCTTGGCGATGGCGGCGGCGGCATGGTCCTGGGTGGAAAAAATATTGCAGGAAGCCCAGCGCACGTCGGCGCCTAGTTCGACCAGCGTTTCGATCAGCATGGCCGTTTGGATGGTCATGTGCAGGCTGCCAGTGACTTTCAAGCCCCCCAGAGGTTTGCCCGGCCCGTATTTGCTGCGGATAGCCATCAGTCCGGGCATTTCGGCCCGAGCCAGGTCCATTTCCCTTCGGCCCCAATCGGCCAGTGAAATATCGGCGATCTTATAGAGCAGCAACCGATCCTTGTCTGTTGTTTTCATTTTAGCCTCCGCTTTTTTCATCTATTCTTCATGGCGGGTTCTCGTGTCATTCCCAAGAGGGCGGTTCACGCGTGTCCCCTTCATGGGGAAACCGCCCCTACACTTTGCTTTGCATGTTGCTGTATTCATCAACATCGAACCTCGTCTTTCCTCTTCCTCGTCACTTGTCACTCGTCACGAATGGTTCAATTATTTCTTAGCTAAGGCCTTAAGCTCCTTGACCTTGTCCAGTTGTTCCCAGGGGAATTCATTGCGGCCGAAGTGACCGTATGACGCTGTTTTTTTGTAAATGGGCTTTTTCAGGTCGAGTTGCTTCAGGATATCGCCCGGTTTCAGGGGAAATACTTTCCGGATCATGACGATTATTTTTTCTTCGCTTATTTTGCCGGTTCCAAAAAGATTAACATTAATGGAAACCGGTTCGGCTACGCCGATGGCGTAAGCCAGTTGAACCTCGCATTTTTCAGCCAAACCGGCGGCCACGATATTCTTGGCGATATAGCGAGCCACGTAAGCGCCAGAACGGTCCACCTTGCTGGGATCTTTTCCCGAAAAGGCGCCGCCGCCGTGCCGGCCCATGCCCCCATAGGTATCGACGATGATCTTGCGGCCGGTCAGTCCCGCGTCGGCAAAGGGCCCGCCCACGACGAACTTGCCGGTGGGATTGATATAAAACTTGGTAGCGGCGGTCAGCCATTTGCCGCATACCGGCTTAACCACGTGCTTGATGATGTCCTTTTCGATGCGGGCGTGTTTGATCCCCTCGTCGTGTTGATTGGAGACCACCACGGCGGTAACATGGCGGGGTTTGCCGTTTTCGTATTCCACGGTCACCTGGGCTTTGCCGTCGGGGCCAAGGTAGGGGAGCCGCTTGTTTTTTCTGACCTGGGCCAGTTTCATGGTTAATTTGTGGGCCAGGCCGATGGGCAGGGGCATGTAATTATAGGTTTCGTTGGTGGCGTAGCCGAACATCATGCCCTGGTCGCCGGCGCCCTGTTCGTGACCCTTGGCCACGTTTACTCCGATGGCGATATCCGGGGACTGTTCTTCGATGTGCACCAGCACGGCGCAGGTTTCGTATTCAATGCCGTAACGCGACTGGGTGTAGCCGATCTCCTTGAGGGTCTGGCGGACGATGGTCGGAATATTGACATAAGCCGATGTGGTCAATTCACCGGCTACCAGAACCATGCCGGTTTTGGTCAGGGTCTCGATGGCGACGCGCGCATTCGGGTCCTGCTCCAGGCAAGCGTCAAGAATGCTGTCGGAGATCTGGTCGCAGATCTTGTCCGGGTGTCCCGCGCATACCGATTCTGACGTGAACAGATATTTTCCCTTGATCATTTTAACCTCCAGGGATAGCAATGGTTGGAATAAAACCAATGGTAACAAATAAGGTCATGTATGTCAATTGAATTTTGCGAATTGAAATCGGTTTACGGTGTACGGTATACGGTGTACGGGGAAGAGGGCAAGCCAAGAACCTCTCGGCATACTGCGAATGAAAGGCGGTGAAGAGGGATATAAAAGATTTTTTGGGAGTTCAATAACCTATGGCGCATCCGTCCTTGCGTGATTCGCTGGCTCCGATCAGTATCCTTCTTTCCAGGTCGAGCCAGATGCCTTGGTAGCCGCCGAATTCGCCGGAGCTTTTACTCACTTTGTGGCCGCGGTTCAGCAGGTTGCGGATCACTTCGGGGGCGATGCCGCTTTCCAGGAGGACCAGACCGCCGTCAGTCATCATGGAACCGTCGGGCTCGGACGAGCCGGCGTGGCGGAAGCGCGGGGCATCTCCTGCTTCCTGCAGGTTCATGGCGAAATCGATGATGTTGCAAAGGACCTGCACGTGTCCCTGGGGCTGCATGTCGCCGCCCATGACCCCGAAAGAAAATTGCGGTTCTCCATTCCGGGTGACGAAGCCGGGGATGATGGTATGGAACGGCCTTTTGCCGGGCGCCAGGCTGTTGGCGTGGCCCGGCTCGAGGTTAAACAGGGCGCCGCGGTCCTGCAGGCAGAATCCCAGCCCGTCGGGAACCATGCCCGAGCCGAAACCGACATAGTTGCTCTGGATCAGTGAGACGGCGTTGAAATCCTTGTCGACCACGGTCAGGAAAACCGTATCGCCTTTGGCCAGTCGCGGATCGCCGGCCGGAACAATATTGTTGCTGCGCTCGAGTCGGAAGAGCTGCAAACGCCGTTTCGCATATGCGGGGGAAATGAGCGTGGAATAATCAATCTTGGCGAAACGCGGGTCAGCATAAAAGCGGGCCCGGTCCTCGTAGACGATTTTTTTTATTTCGATCAGGGTATGCAGGTAAGCGGCCGAGTTGTGGCCCATGGCCTTGAGGTCAAAATTTTCGAGCATCTGCAGCATCTGCAGGACGGCCAGTCCCTGGCCGTTGGGAGGCAGTTCCCAGACGTCGTACCCCCTGTAATTGACGCTCATGGGCGCGACCCATTCGGGCTGGAAACCGGCAAAGTCCTTTTCCGAAAAAAAACCGCCGACCTGCTTGGAATAGGCGACGATTTTTTTGGCCAGTTCGCCGCGGTAAAAGATATCGTGACCGCCGCGGGCGAGGAGGCGGTAGGTGGCGGCCAATTCGGGGTTGCGGAACACGTCGCCTTTGCGCGGCACCTTGCCTTGCGGGGCGTACAATTTTTGGAAATTTTCGTAGCGGCTGAAGGCCTGCAGAGAGCGTTGCCAGTAGTGGGCGATCAGTTCCGACAACGGAAAACCTTCTTCGGCGTAAGCGATGGCCGGGGCCAGTATTTCGCGCATAGGCAGCTTGCCGAATTTGCCGTGCAGGGCGAACCAGCCGGCCACGCAACCGGGAACGGTCCAGGGCAGAGGGCCTGTTTCGGGCATTTTTTTGATGCCTTTTTTTTGAAAATATGCGATGTCGATCCCAGCAGGGGCCGGGCCGCTGGAATTGATACCGTAAAGTTTCGCTGTCTTGCTGTCCCACACAATTGCGAAAAGGTCGCCACCGATGCCTGACCCGGACGGTTCCATCAGGCCCAGGGCCGCGTTGACGGCGATGGCGGCGTCTACGGCGCTGCCGCCTTTTTTCAAAATATCGATACCGATCTGCGCGGCAAGCGGTTGGCTGGCCGCCACCATGCCCTGACAGGCGATGACTTCGGAACGGGTGGCGAACATACGTCCGGTCAAGCGATCACTCCCCGGAAGCCGCAGGAACAGCAAGCCGATCGCTAGCCAAAGTAATTTTTTCATTTTTCCTCCGCTTCATGATTTTAATTATATGCCGCCGATTTTTTCGGCGCAATCCACCCGGGCCGTGCGAACATAGAAAATAAATTTATTTTATGTTATAAAATTGGCGGAAGTGAACTTTGCGTGGAGGAGGAACATCGTGAGAAAAAGCAACCGCGTATTCTGGATCATTTTGACCTTGTTGACGATTCTGGCGGCCATCGCCTGCGCCGTCAATCCGGTCTCGGGTAAAAAAGAACTGATGTTTTTTTCGGAAAAAGCCGAGATCGCCATGGGTCAGGACACCGACCGCCAGATAAAACAGCAGTTCGGGATCTACGAAGACAAGGGTTTGAATGCCTATGTCAACGGCGTGGGCCAGAAAATGGTCCCCTATTCGCATCGCCCCAATCTGCAGTATCATTTCGCCGTCCTGGACACGCCGGTGGTCAACGCTTTCGCCGCTCCAGGCGGTTACATTTATGTGACGCGCGGCATCATGGCCCTGATGGGCAGCGAAGCCGAACTGGCCGCTGTTCTGGGCCATGAAATGGGCCATGTAACCGCCCGCCATTCGATGAAGCGGCTGAGCGGCCAGATGTTGGCATCGATCGGCCTGGTGCTGGGCAGTGTCCTGAGCAAGGACATCGCCAAGGTGGCCGGGCTGGCCGGTATCGGCATGCAGCTGCTCTTTTTGAAATTCAGCCGCAGCGATGAGTACCAGGCCGATTCCCTGGGCATCCGCTATGCCCGCCAGGCCGCTTATTCGCCGGCTGAAATGCTGCGCTTTTTCAGCGCCCTGGAGAACATGAGCGCAGAATCCGCTAGCCACAAGATTCCATCCTTTCTTTCCACCCACCCCATGACCAGCGACCGCATCGCCAAGGTCAAGGCGATGGTCTCCAGCCGGGATGTCCGCCTGGCGGTCAAGAAGGAACCTTATCTGCGTAAGGTGGACGGCATGGTCTACGGCGATAATCCCCGCCAGGGTTTTGTCGAATCCGGCGTTTTCTATCATCCGGAAATGACTTTTCATTTCATGATCCCCAACGATTGGGCGATGGAGAATACACCAAAACAGGTGGTGGTGAGCGAAAAAAACGGCAAGGCAGCACTGATCCTGCAAGCCGAAACCTCCACCCAGGACCTTGACCAGTATCTGCAAGCCAAAGCCAAGGAGTTCGCCCAAGCCGAGCTGTTGAAGCAAAACAGCGATCCGGTCAGCCGTTTCCTTTCCCGGCACGCCTATTTCCGGGTGCCCCAGGAACAAAGCGAACCGCTGGCGGTCCGTTTGACCTGCATCCGCAAGGATAACATGATCTATACATTTGTCGGTCTGAGTACCTATAACGACGCCAATGTCTATCAGCCGGTTTTGGACCGCGCCATCCATTCTTTCCAGCGCTTGAGCGATCCACGCCACCTGAAACGGAAACCCCAGCGGCTTTCCCTGCTCCGCCCCGACGGCCGCCAGACCCTGCAGAGCCTGATGAACAACGCCGGCGTGGATCGCAAGTTGTGGAAACAACTGGCTGTATTCAACGCCCTGGGATTGCAGTCCGTTCCCGGATCCGGGCAGTTGATCAAACTGGTCAAATAATGTCTTTGCCAAGTAAAGCAGAGTGCAGATGAAAACCAAAAGCCTCGTCAGGCAGAAGCCGGCAGGAGAAGCGGAAAAACTGAAACAGTTGAAAGGCAGGATGCAGAAACGCACCCGGGAATTGGTCTCCGTCAACCGGGCCCTGCTCGAAAGCGAGGAAAGATATCGGGAATTGGTTGCCAATATGCCCAACGGGGTACTAGTCCACAAAAAAGGCCGGATCGTTTTTGTCAACGATTATATCCTTTCCGTAATTGGGTGCACTTTGGAAGAAATACTCGGCAAATCGGTTTTGGATTTTGTCCATCCCGATGACCGGGATATCGTCGGGAAGAACATGGCCCTGCGTCTGGCCAACAAGCAGGCGGCTCAGGGGTACGATGTCCACGTCACCACCCGGAAAGGAGAGTGGCGCACCGTGGTGATCCAGGCCAAAAACATCGTTTATGACAACGGACCGGCCATCCTGTCGGTTTTGACCGATATCACCGAAAAAAGGCGTTCCGAAAAAATCCGGGAAGCAGTGTATAAAATATCCGAAGCAACCCAAATGGCCGATAACCTGCCGGAGCTATACCGTTCCATCCATCAGATCATTTCCGGACTGATGTGTACTGAAAATTTTTACATCGCCTTGTTTGACCAGGACAGCGCCATGCTGAGTTTCCCGTATTTTATCGATAAATTCGACGTTCCTCCCGCCACCCGCGGCCTGGAAAACGGGCTTACCGAATACGTTCTGCGCACCGGCAATCCACTGCTGGCCACGCCCGAAATTCTCAGTGAACTTGAAAAACAAGGTGAGATCGAACTGATTGGCGCCCCGTCCATCGACTGGCTGGGAGTACCGTTGAAGATCAGGGGAAAAAACATCGGCGTGCTGGTGGTACAGACCTATTCGCCGGGTCTGCGTTACGGTCCGGACGAAAAAAATATCCTGATGTTCGTCTCCAACCAGGTGGCCATGGCCATCGAGCGCAAGCGCACCGAGGCCAACCTGCGCCACTGCGAACAGAAGAACCAGGCCGTACTCAGTGCTATGCCTGATCTGATGTTCCTGCTCGACAAGGATGGGTTTTTATTGGATTGCAAGGCGGAAAAGGACAGCGGCCTGCTGATGAAGCCTGAAATGTTCTTGGGCCAGAAGATCACTGACGTGCTGCCGCCATGGCTGGCCGATATGACCATGGATAACATCCGCCGCACCCTGCAAACCAGAAGCCTGCAGGTCTATGAATATGAGATCAATATCAACGGCCAGCTGCAATATGATGAGGCGCGCTGCGTCTTGTGCGGCAGCGACAAGGTGCTGGTGGTCATCCGCAACATGACCGAAAAACGCCGCCTGGAACAGCAGGTGCTGCAGGCCCAGAAAATGGAGAGTTTAGGCACTCTGGCCGGCGGTATTGCCCATGATTTCAACAATATCCTGGCCGGTATCCTTGGTTACGCCTCGTTCCTGAAGTCTAAAATCAGCGTGGATCACGTTTTTTTCAAGTATGTGGATACCATCGAGCGCAGCGCTGTCCGCGCCGCCGATCTGACCTCCAAGCTCCTGGCTTTCACTCGCGGCGACAAAGTGAATTACAAGCCGCTGAATATCAACAAACTGATCCGGGAAACCCTGGAGATCATCCATCATACGATCGACAAGTCCATCAGCGTGGAAACAAAGCTGGATGAATCTCTACCCACCATCATAGCCGATGCCGGGCAGATCCAGCAGGTGGTGATGAACCTGTGTGTCAATGCCCGCGACGCCATGAGCGGCGGCGGCAAACTGTCAATCGCCACCGCAACAGCCGTCATCGGGGCCGCTGATCCGCAAGCGTCTGCAGGTACCAAAACCGGAACCTATTTGAAGATGAGTGTGACCGATTCGGGAAGCGGCATGGACCAGGATGTGCTGACCAGGATTTTCGATCCCTTTTTCACTACCAAAGCCAAGGGGCAGGGCAGCGGACTGGGATTGTCGGTGGTCTACGGCATCGTCAAGGGACACGAGGGTTTTGTCACGGTCAGCAGCCAACCCGGTCTGGGCACTGTGTTCGGCGTCTATTTTCCGGTAAGCGGCAAGCCCGAAGCCCAGGAAGCATGGACGGTCGAACCTTTACGCGGCCGCGGCGAACTGATTTTTGTGGTCGATGACGAAGAAGACATTCGCAATTTCATCCGCGACGTGCTGCAACGCCACGGCTACAGGGTGTTGCTTGCTGCCAATGGCTGTCAGGCGGTCGACATCTACAAAGTGCGCGGCCAAGACATCGCTCTGGTCATCCTGGACATGGTTATGCCGGAAATGGGCGGCGAGGAAACTTTTTTGAAAATGAAAAAAGTCAATCCTGGCATTAAGGCCCTGCTTTCTACCGGTTACAGCCAGGACAGCCGCGTAAGTGAAATTTTAAACCACGGGATCAAGGGGTTCATCCAGAAACCCTATGATTTCAGCCAACTGCTGGCCAAACTGCGCCAGATCCTGGATCCGGGAGAATAAGGGCGGCAATGCCTCGATTGTCCCAAAATGGGACAGTAAAAAAACCCCGAAAGCCTGATGGCAAGATGATTCCCCAAAAAATCTCCCCGGTGTCCCAAAATGGGACAGCTTGGGGTGAATGGCCCAAAACACCGTCAGGACAATGATCTGCAGCATGTCCCAGCCACTCGCTGTCCCAAATTGGGACACTGCAGCCCGCGAAGGGGGGTGGAAATTTATTGCTTTTTCTTTAAAATACCTTATCAGAGAAGGGATCCGGGCTTTTGCCAAAAAGATGGCAGCAAAATTGCTATAAAAAAGCATGACCATACGAGTGGCAGAAATATGATGAGGCTGGGGATGGAACAAAAGTACCTGCAGCCGGCGATCCACGGCAAGATCGCCGACTTGCTGGACTATCCGGTCCCTGCCGCCCGGGTGGTCCTTTCCGGCGCCAAACTGGCTGAAAAGCAATGCACGATAACCGGCACCGAGGGTCATTTCATGTTCAACCGTATTCCGCCCGGCTCCTATACCCTGGAAGTCATTTATTCCGGGTTCAGTAAGCTGGTGCAGCGGGGCATTGCTGTGCGCGATCACGCCATTACCGGCCTGGATCTGAAAATGGATTTCCTGGAAGATTCCCGCACCATCAAACTGCGGGCCATGTCCCTGGAATTCATCAACGACGCACCGCCGGTTGCGGCTGTCGCTGCGCCGTCGGACCTGGCCCTGCAATTGTCCGAGGTGACGGCCGGTCTCTATTTGGACAGGGTTCTGTTCAACCCACCGCCGGTTTTAAAGGTCGGATCCGTGACCACTTTCGAACTCGGGGTTTACCAGAACCTGAAAGAGGAGATCATGCGCCGCCTGCTGGAACGGAGCATCTGCCGCTTTGATCGGGACCAGGTGGAGGTGACTCTCCAGGCGGATCTGCAGGTCGCGGGCTGTCAGGTTTTGCTCCGGGGTGCGCCCCAGGCAGCCATCAACGGAGCCCGATACCTGGGCTGGGAATGGGAAATTTTGCCGGAAATTTCGGGCCTGGGGCTAATCATTCTGCGCCTGGAAACCAGCGTGCGTTTTGCCGAATACGGTGAACGGAAAAAATGCCTGCTGATCCTGGACCGCGATGTCAGGATCAAGAAGAACCATTGGTTAGCTTTGCGGCGTTTTTTAAAAAACAAGTTAGTTTAAATGGATCATCTATGGATATATTGATCGTTGAAGACGAAGCGATACTGGCCATGGTCTATCTGCAGCAATTGCGGGAGCTCGGTTACCAGGACGTGGGCCTGGCCTTCAGCGGCAAAGATGCCCTGGCCGCGGTGGAACGGGGCCGGCCTAAACTGATCCTGCTCGACATCAAGCTCAGGGGAAACCTGGACGGCATAAGGGTGGCGGAAATCATCCGCTGCCGCCATACGGTGCCGATCGTTTACATCACCGCCTATTCCGATGCGGAAACGTTGCGGCGCGCCTGGCTCACCGACCCGGTCTGCATTCTGGGCAAGATGGGGGACAATGCTCAACTGTCCAGGGTAGTGTCGACGATCATGACTGCGGAGCGGGGGGGGACATCCGGCTATAAAACTGATTTGTGCATGCATTAAATAAATCAAAAAAGCAAAGGAGGGGTTACATGAAAAAAAGAATGGTTAAGTTGATGGTGGGCCTGGTTCTGATCGGTATTTCCATCGTTTATCTGAATGCCGTCATTGTTTTTAACGATCCGTACAGTCCCTTTCCAGCCCAGACCAGCATCCAGGTCGGGGACATGATCACGGACAGCGCCTCCGAGCTGCTGCAATCGGCATCGGAGGCCTTCCTGTTCCTGAACGAGGTCGAGATCGCCGGCAAAAACGGCTTGAACGTGGGCAGCGCCCTGCAGCGGGTGGATATGGCCGCTGCCAGGGTGGAGCAGGCCTTGAATTTATTCAAAAACATCATCGCCGTCGGCAGTGAAGCCGGGTACGAGAAAAACCGTATCGGCAAATTGATGGATTTCTCCTACGGTCAGTTCGCCAGGGACAACGGCCTGAGCGAGGAAACCATGAACGAGGTCTCCGCTTACCTGGCCAAGGGCAATGTCCTGGGCTTCTACCGCCGCCACGCCCGCAACCTGCAGAAGTTGTTGAACACTTTGCAGCTCATTAAAACCGATCTGCTGGCCGGCAAGCTTTCGGAAAACCAGGTGTTGTGGTCGCTGCTGCAGCAGTACAACAGCACCATGATGTTCGGCAACTACGCCTCCCTGGTTTTTTACAAAATTTAGTTACGCTGAAACATGGGCGGCCTAAAAAACCGCTCGTTGTTTTTTCGCCGCGATCTGCTATGATAAAGCATGCTTGCATTTTTGCGCTTTGAACGGCGGAGACTTTTCGGCGAGAAAAAAAACCTGATCTTCCTCGGTTTTATCTCCCTGTTCTCGGCCTATTTCGTCTGGTCGGGGCTGAACGAGCAGCGGCAATTCCAGGCTGAAAAAAAAATCTTCATTAATTTTGAAAAGGAAAAATTCAGTCAATTCGTTACATATGCGCAATATGGAGGTTTCGGTTTTCGTCTTCTTTATGAGGCTTCACCCTTGAACCTGTTTTTCGTCAACAGCAGCGTGCTGCAGGACGTGGAAAGCAACATCGACGGTCTGGAAACCATTAAAGTGGAAAGTTCCTTCAAGGGCAACAAGTTGTTTTTAAAGCGGGGATATTTCAAGGATTTCGCCGGCATCCCCTTTATTTTCGGTTCGCTGTTCATGCTCTACCTGGGCCACCTGGCCCTGGTCAGCCCGGCCTATCTCCGCTTCATGACCGGCCGCATGGCCTTGAAAAAGTACTATGCCCTGACCACGGCCGCCCGCCTGTTCTGGCTGGATCTTTTTTTTGTATCTCTGGGACTGGGATTGTTTTTCCTGGTCCAACTCGGGGGAGTGGCCTTTTCCGGATCGGAAAAAAAGATTTTTTTATCGTACCTGTTATTCCTGGTGCTGTTGCTCAACTTCTTTTATCTGCTGGGCCAGTTGACCTCGGTGCTGGTCCGTTTTCGAAAAGTTTTTTTCCTTTGGTTTTTCATCATCTGGTTCATCTGCATTTTTCTGCTGCCCGAGAGCAACCGCATCAGTGTCTTCAACAAATCACGGGTTCTGGAATCGGCTGAAAAGGTCAACCTGGAAAAGTTCCGCACCCTGATGGCCCTGGAAAAAAAATTCCGCGATTACCTTAAAGTGAATCCGGCCGCCCCCCTGGACCAGATCCGGCAAATGCAGAAAAAATTTGCCGTCCAATTCATAAACAACAGCTTTTTATTGAACACCGGTCTCGAAACCAAGTACCTTCGTGACGTAGAAAAAGTGATTGCCAGCCATGAGCGGCAGTCGGTCCTTTTTCCCACGACCTTTTATCACTTTCTTAGCGGAGAGGCTTCAGGGAAAGGTTATTACGGATACCTGGACTTCATGGATTACATCATAGGGCTGCGCAACCGCTTTATGCAGTTCTATCTGAAAAATCGCTATGAAGGTAACGAAGCCACCGTGGAATCGTTCGTGAAAAACGATGAAAATATTTTCCGCTCCCGCAGCCGCCTGCCGAAAACTTTCTGGTTTGGACTGCTGGTTACTGTGTTTTACGGTGCCGTTTTCCTGGTCCTGGCCTACTGGCTGCTGCGCCGCCAGGTGTTCCAGCCATGATCGCCATAAAAAACCTGACCTTGGAAAAAGGCGATTTCTATCTGTCAGGTCTGAGCCTGGAAGTCGCCGAAGGCGAAATCTATTTTTTGCTCAACCGCCTGGATCAGGACAACGATTTCCTGTTCCGGACCTTAAGCGGATTCCAAGCTGCCGGGAGCGGGGAAATTTCGTACGATGGCAATCGTCTCCTCGGGGCGGAGCATCCCCAAACCGCCGTTTTCATAGACCGCGTCAACGATCGTGCCGATTTCGATACCGAGGCCCGCCTCGGCCAGTGGTTCGATTTTTTGTGCGCCCAGGGCCTCGGCCGCGAAAACATTTACAAAACGCTGCTGGTCGGCAATTTCCATGAACGGCAATTGAAAAAAATGGTGCGCGACCTGGCCCCGGAAACTTTCAAGCTGGCTTACCTGGCCGTCTGCCTGGCCGCGGACAGCGCCAATGTCGTGATCAATGATTTCATCAAGGGGGCGGAAAAAAGTTTCGAATTGAAATTCAACAAGCTGCTGTTGCAAAAAAAAGCCGGGGGCCGCTCCATCCTGTTTTTGGGCAATGATATTTTTTACGCTTCGGAAATCGCCGACCGGGTTGGCTTTATCAAGAACGGCCGCTTGATGTTTGAAGCCGCTGCCGCCGATCTGAAGGACATGGACATCAAGGATCTTTATTTGAAATTTTTAAATTGATATTTTCTGCCGGACTTTTTTTTCTTTTGCCATTCCGTTATTTTGCGGTAAAGGGATGATCGCGAAATGCCCAGGATCTCGGCCGCTTGGGTATGGTTTTGGGCGGTCCGGTGCAGGACTTTTTGGATATGAGCGATCTCTATTTCGGCCAGGCTGAGTTCGCGATCATCGCCGCCGGCAATTTTTCCAGGCTGCAGGATCTTGAGCGGCAGGTGCTCGGGCCGGATCAGGGCATGGTGGCCGGAGGCGGAGACCTTGAAAATGGCGTTTTTCAATTCGCGCACATTGCCCGGCCAGGTATAGTCGGTAAGCAGGTGCTGCGCTTCGACGCTGATGGCTGATATAGGCCTTGAATTGGCCAGGTTGGCAATACGCAGGAAATGGTCGGCCAGGGGGACGATATCGGTTTTTCTTTCCCGCAAGGGCGGGATGTGGACCTTCAGTTCGTCGATGCGGTAAAAGAGGTCGGCGCGAAAGCGCTTTTGCCTGACCTCGTCTTCCAATTCCTTGTTGGTGGCGGCCAGGACGCGGATATCGACACGGACGGGATTTTTGCTTTTCAGCGGGGTGACTTCGCCGTTTTCCAGGACGCGCAGGAGTTTGGCCTGGATATTGGGCGGCAGATCGCCGATCTCATCCAGAAAAATCGTGCCCTGGTCGGCTAGGACGAACTTCCCGGGCGAATCCGCGTAGGCGCCCGTGAATGCGCCCTTTTTGTATCCGAACAATTCCGATTCGGCCAGGTTTTCCGGAATCGAAGCGCAGTTAACGGAAAGCAACGGCTGGTTTTTGCGTTGGGAGCAGGCATGGATGGCCTGGGCCATCAACTCCTTGCCGGTGCCGGTTTCGCCGCTGATCAGGATGGTGTGGACTGTGGCCGCGTATGAGCTGGCCGTGCGGATTAGTTCAGCCATGATCCTGCTGTTGAATGTGAATTTGTCGAAGCCGGCCACGCTGCTGATCTCTTGTTTGAGGTCATGACAATCGCTGCGGGCCTGGATGAATTCGAAAATACGATGCAGCGTGATGAGCAGCAATTCCGGGTTAACCGGTTTTTGCAGAAAATCGTGGGCGCCTTTTTTCATCGCCAGCACTGCGGTTTCAATGGAACCGGTCCCGGTCAGCACCACCATGCGGTTGGGGTAATGCCGGGAAAACCGTTCCAGGATATCCAGACCGTTGCCGTCGGGCAGGGTCAGGTCCAGGAGAACCAGGTCAAAAGAATTTCCTTGCAGCTGCCGCATGGCATCGGCCAGGCAAGCGCTTGGCGTGACCTGAAAACCATTCTGGCCAAGGAATTTGTCAAGCGCTTCGCGCAGGGGCTTGTCATCTTCGACCAGCAAAATGTGTCTTTGCTTTTCCATGTTCACCTCGCGGGCAGTATCAGGTTGACCCGGGTGCCTTGTCCGGAGCTGTAGATTTCCAGGTCTCCCTTCAGGGTTTTCATGATGCTGTAGGAAATGTACAATCCCAGTCCGGTGCCTTCTTTTTTGGTTGTGAAAAAGGGTTCCAACACCCTGTCCTTGATCGCGTCGGGTATGCCCGGACCATTATCGGTTATGGCGATGATATGGCGGATGTTCCTGGGCAGATCCTTGTATTCGCTGTAAATGCGGATATGGATGGCAGCGTTTTTTTGGTTGTTCAGGGCTTCCAGGGCATTGAACAGAACATTGATGAAAACCTGTCGCAAGCGGTTGCCGTCGCTGGCAACCTGGATCTCTTTTTCAGCCTGAACCTGTACATCTACCCGGGAAGGGATTTTGTTGGTCGGAATTTCCCGCAACGTGCGTTCTATAAATTCGCGCAGGAAAATGGGAGCGATGTGCAGGTCCTTGAATTTGGAAAATACCAACAGGGATTCGATCATCTGGTTGGCCCTGGCGATCTCGCGGTTGATCGTTTCGTAGGCGCTGCTGATCTTTTCGTTGGTCGGCAGCTGCTTCTTCATGGTTGCGAGTTCGAAAAGAACGGTGGTCAGTGGTGTGCGCATCTCATGGGCCAGGGAGGCCGCCATTTGTCCCAGCAAGACCAAGCGATCGAATTTGAACAGCCGGTAATAATTTTTGTCATTTTCATATTCCATCTGTTCGGCTTCGATCTGGGGAATGAACATAAGCGCTGCCGTTTGCGCGGCTGCGGCCAAAACGGAAACCGATTTGCGGTCAGCGCTATCCATGGAGGCCAGCAGCAGACCTCGGAAATACTTGCGAGCGTGCAGGGGAATAACCAGGTTCAGCGAATTCTTGGCAAAGAAATCATCACTATCACGGTTGAACAGGTCGAAATACATTCGATTTTGGGTGTCGGCCAGCAGAAATTCGCTGCGGCCGGTGAAACTTTCGATCAAATTGGCCGCTTCACTTATAAGCGGCAGCCCCGTTTCCTTGCCGTCTCCGCTGTAGGGCCGGAAAACATTGCCTTCAGCATCCTTGTAATACAGTATGCAGCGCCGGCAAGGAAAATATTTTTGCAGGAGAACCGGGAAAGAGGGTAGAAAAGAACGAGCGCTGCGTGCTTGCTGGAGCGCCAGGGCTGTTTGAGTGAGGAATTCCTTGGGTTGAGATAAACGCATTTTTTCTCTTTTTTCAGCGAATTTTTACTATATACTGCTAACAAAGCCTTGTCAAACCCCGCTTTTTACTTGCTTTTTAGCGGCGGCTGTGTTATTTTTATTTTTTACTTGTGGGAGTCGAAAATAGTAAAAGCCAAAATCAATGAAGCTCACTACATTCTCAAAGGAAAAATGGTAGAGTCCTGCGGCTGGGACCTGCCGGTCACGACGCTGGACATCGCCAAAAGATTGCTTGATTACGGCTTTCATCCTTTCACCATCTATTTTCCGCTCATCGTGCCCGGGGCCATGATGATCGAACCGACCGAGACCGAGAGCAAAGAGACCCTTGACGAATTTATCAATGTCATGAACACCATCATCCGTGAAGCTCGGGAAAATCCCGAACTGCTGCGCCAGGCACCCGTGCAGACCCCGGTGCGCCGCCTGGACGAAACGCTGGCAGCCCGCAAGCCGGTCTTAAAATGGCGTAGGGGAGAGAACATTTGAGCGTCCAAAACGTGATTCTAAAACTTCAGGAGTTCTGGGCCGAGAGGGGTTGTTACATCGCCTCCGGCTACGACAGCGAGGTCGGGGCCGGGACCATGACCCCGGACACTTTTTTCCGGGTTTTGGGCAAAAAACCCTGGCAGGTGGCTTACTGGCAGCCGGCGCGCCGTCCCGATGACGGCCGCTATGGCCAAAACCCCAACCGCGTGCAGAAACACAACCAGTTCCAGGTAATCCTGAAGCCGGTGCCGGTCGATGGGCAGCTGCTGTTTTTAGACAGTTTGATCTATCTCGGCGTCGACATCCGCATCCACGATATCAAATTCGACGATGACAACTGGGCTTCGCCTTCGCTGGGGGCCTGGGGCGTCGGCTGGCAGGTGATGTGCGATGGGCTGGAGATCACCCAGTTCACTTATTTCCAACAGGCCGGGGGCATCGAACTCAATCCCAATTCCCTGGAGATCACCTATGGCGTGGAACGACTGGCCATGTTCCTTGACGGCAAAAGCAATCTCTATGAACTGGATTGGGGCAACAAGGTTTCCTATGCCCATTTGAAGCTCGAGGAAGAACGGCAATTTTCCAAATATAATTTTGAACTGGCTGATATCGATATGCTGCGTGACCTGTTTGTGCAGTACCAGAAGGAAGCCGAAAGACTTTTGGACCACAACCTGTTCCTGCCGGCATATGACTACTTGTTGAAATGCTCCCATACCTTCAACATCCTGGACGCCCGCAAGGCCATTTCCGTGGCTGAGCGCACGGCGCTGATGGCTATCATGCGCAACCTGGCGGCCCGTATCGCCCAGAAATATGTCATGCAGACGGAAGGTGAAAACCATGGCTGATCTACTTTTTGAATTGGGAGTCGAAGAGATCCCGGCCCTTGCCGTCAGCGGCATCCGCGATCAGCTGCGCGATCTTTTTCTGGCCCGTTTGGCCCAGGATCAAATCGCCTACGGTGACATCGAATGCGTTGCTAACAACCGCCGCCTTATGGTGCACATTGCCAAGATCCCCGAGAAAACGGCGAGCAAAGAAGAGACCGTGTTGGGTCCGGCCAAGCGCATCGCATTGGATGATCGGGGATTGCCGACCATAGCCCTGAAAAAATTCTGCGAATTCCAAAAGGTCAAGCTGACCGATGTGGTGGAGATCGATACTCCCAAAGGCAAATATTTGGGCATCACCAGGGCCGGGGGCGGGAGTGACGTGGCCGCGCTGTTTACAGCGGGGATTCCTGCCATCCTGGCCGGTTTGACTTTCCCCAAAACCATGGTCTGGAACGAGTCGCGGCAGCCTTTCATCCGGCCGATAAAGAATATTTTGGTTTTATTCAATAATAAACCCCTGGATTGCGAATTTGCCGGGGTAAAATCGAGTAATAAGGTGTTCGGACATCTGCTGTTATCCGACTCATATTTTGAAGTCAATTCCTTCAAGGATTATATCCAGGGCTTGAACAAAAATTTCATCATCCTCAAGGAAGAGGAGAGAAGAAGCAAAATTCTCGCCGAGATCCTTGACATCGAAGAAGAATTGGAATGCAAAGTGAAACTGGACGACGAAATGCTGAATTACTACCTTTACAGCAATGAATACCCGGTGGTGTTCAGCGGCAGTTTCGATTCCAAGTACCTCAATCTCCCCGCAGAGATCATCACTACCTTCATGACCCACGAAAAGAAGCTGCTGCCGGTGGCCGACCACTCCGGAAAGCTGACTAACCATTTCGTCGGTGTGGCCAATATCCCCGATGAAAACAAAAAAGTAAGCCGCGGCAATGAAAAGGTCATTCAGGCCGCGTTTGAAGATGCCCAGTTTTTCTGGGAGATCGACCGCAAGGAAGATTATTTCGCCCTGAAGCAGCTGCTGAAAAACGTCACGTTCCAGAAAGAGTTGGGAACCTATTTCGAGAAAGTGGAGCGGCTGGCCGCCTTGGTCGATCTGTTGGTCAACGAGACCCAGAACGGGGCTTTGCGCTCCAAGCTGCAGAAGGCTGCTTTCAATTGCAAAAATGATCTACTGACCAAAATGGTGCGCGAATTCCCTTCCCTGCAGGGGATCATGGGCGGTTTGTATCTCCAGGCGGCCGGTGAGGATGAAACGGTATGGAAGGCCATATACGGGCACTACAAACCGCGCGGCCTGACGGACGAAAAGTTGGCAGACCTTGGTGCCGGGATCCTTTCCATCGCCGACCGCATGGACAATATCTCCGGTTTTGTCGGCAAGGGCATCAAGATCTCCAGTTCCAAGGACCCCTACGGCATACGCCGTGACGCCAATGCCGTCATCAAGATCATCATAGACCTGGAACTGGACCTGGATTTGGCGCCGCTGATCCGTTTGGCGGTACTCAACTTCGCTAAAAATGACGCCGAGCTTGAGCAGAACTTCAAAACCATCCGCGAACTGCTCGCCGCCCGGCTGGAGAACTACCTGAAAGATTACCTGAAATACAGGTATGATGTTGTCAACGCGGTCATGGGCCAGAATACCATGGTTATCCGTGACAAGTTCCTGAAGGCCCGGGCTATCGTCAAACTGATCGATTCCGGGATGATCGAACCGCTGGCGGCCTTGCACCGGCGTTTAAAAAACATCTGCAGCAATTCTGAACGCTGTAAATTTTCCGAGGGGCTGCTGAAGGAAAAGGAAGAGAAAATTCTGTCGGATGTCTTCAAGGAATCCAAATCGCGCATTGACGACCTGATCATGAATAAGAATTATCTACAGGCCAGTTCGGAGATCCTGGAGATGAAACCGATCATTGATCGATTTTTTGAAAAGATTCTGGTGATGGACAAAAACATGCCTCTGCGCAGGAACCGCATCGCTTTGCTGCAGCACATTGATGAACTGCTGACCGCGGTGGCCGATTTTTCACTGCTTGTCGAGATTAAACCAGGAGGAAAAACATGAAGGATACGCTGAGCGAGAATTTACGCAACGTGGCCGTGATCGGCCATGGCCAGAGTGGGAAAACCAGCCTGGTATCGGCTTTGCTTTACAACACCAAAATGGTCAACCGCCTGGGCAAGGTGGACCAGGGTAATACGGTCACCGATTTTGACGAAGAGGAAATCGCCCGCAAAATTTCTATCCAGGCGTCCCTGGCTTATGCCTATAAGGATAAAATCAAGATCAACATACTCGATACTCCCGGCTTCGCCAACTTCATCTGGGAGACCATGGTGACGCTGCGCGTCGTGGAAACCGGGATAATGGTGGTCTCAGCCCAAGAGGGCGTTCAGGTTCAGACCGAGAAATTTTTTGAAGCCATGGCCACCATGCAGAAGCCGCTGCTGTTCGTGATCAATAAATTGACCAAGGACCTGACCGATTTTGATAAGGTCTTCGACTCTCTTGCCGCATTTTTCGGCAAGAACGTGGTGGCCGTGCACTATCCAATCGGCAAGGGCCCCGATTTCAGCGGCCTGGTGGATATCATCGAAATGAAGGCCTACCAGTTCGGCAGCGATGACAAAGGCGAAAGCACGGAGATTCCCATTCCCGATCAGCTCAAGGACGAGATCAGCCTGCGCCGCGAAGCACTGCTGGAAAAGATCGCCGAAAACGACGAAAAACTAATGGAAAAATATTTCGCCGAGGGCAGCCTGACCACCGAGGAAATTCGCGCCGGGTTGAAGGACGCCATGGTTCAGCGCAATGTTTTTCCGGTCCTGGTCAGCGATGCTCTCAGTAACCGCGGCGTGAGTCAGCTGCTGGATTTTATCATCGCTTTCTGCCCGGCCCCGACCGAAGTGGCTGCCGCGACCGCCAAGAACGGAAGCGTTGTCAAGGTCGACAAGGCTTCCCCTTTCGCCGGGCTGGTTTTCAAGACCATCTCCGATCCTTTTACCGGCAAGGTCTCATTGGTCCGCGTTTTTTCAGGGACTTTCAAACCCGATACTTTTTATTTCAATTCCGTCAAGGAAGTCGAAGAGAGGGTGGCCGGACTGTTTTTACTTCAGGGTAAAACCCAGGAAAGCGCGGGCGAGGAGGTGCAGGCCGGTGATATCGTGGCCGTGGCCAAGCTCAAGGAAACGCAAACCGGGGATACCTTGACCACAAAGGCCGACAAGATCCGCTTGCCGGATATCGAATTTCCCGTCCCGTCGATCTCCTTCGCCATCGAGCCCAAGACCCGGGGCGATGAGGGCAAGATCTCAAACGCCCTGCAGCGCATCATGGAGGAGGACCCGACTTTGAGTATGCTGCGCGACCCGCAGACCAAGGAGCTGGTCATCTCAGGCAACGGCCAGCTGCATGTCGAGCTGGTGGTCAACAAGCTGAAGCACAAGTACGGGGTGGAGGTGATGATGAAGCCTCCCAAGATCGCCTACCGCGAGACCGTAATGGGCAAATCTGATGTAGAAAAGAAATACAAGAAACAGAGCGGCGGCCGCGGCCAATACGGCCACGTGCTCATCCGCATGGAACCCCTGCCGCGCGGCGGTGATTTCGAGTTCGTCAATGCCCTGAGCGGCATGTCTGTTCCGCGCAATTTCGTTCCGGCCATCGAAAAGGGGATCGTTGAGGCCAAGAATACCGGCGTGCTGGCCGGCTATCCGGTGGTCGATTTCAAAGTGGAACTGTACGACGGCAGTCACCACGAAGTTGATTCCTCGGATATGGCTTTCAAAATGGCCTCGTCCATGGCTTTCAAGTTGGCCATGAAGGCGGCCAAGCCCACCATCCTCGAACCGGTGGTGAAGGTGGAGGTGCTCATGCCCGAAGAGTTCATGGGCGAGATCAACGGCAACCTCAGCGGCCGGCGCGGTAAGATCCAGGGCATGGAGATCAAGGGCAAGAACCACGTGGTCAAGGCCGTGGTGCCCATGTCGGAAATGCTCGATTTCGAGCCCACCCTGACCTCGATCACCGGCGGCCGCGGCAGTTTTTTTATGGAATTCTCCCACTACGAGGAAGTGCCGAGCCATCAGCAGAAAAAAATCATCGATGCGGCGGTCAAGGAAGGCCGGGTCAAGGAAGAGGAAGAATAGTTTTATCTTTTTCTGATTTATTCTAAATTTTCATCGCAAAAATTATTTCAATGTAAAAGGTTTGCATTTTAATTCCCACCTTTCTATAATCAATTTTGAGGACGGCAGAGAGAGGGTTAAGAAGGAATATTGTTCACGGGAACGGAGAAGTATGATGGGTGAATTAGACGAACAAACACAAAATACATTTTTTAAAGAAAAATTCATTGCACATTTCAGTGAAAAAGACGAACAAACGCAAAGTCTGTCTATTCATCTTGAAGAAGTCTCAAAACTGGCAGGCATGTTTGCTTCGAAGGTCGGATTAAAGGAGCAGGGTGAACTGATTGGATTTTTGCATGACATTGGAAAGGCGAGTAATGAGTTTAAACAGTACATTGAATCAGCAGTTGGGATTATTAATCCTGATGAGGATGGTTATGTTGATGCTGTCAGTCTGAAAGGGAAAGTGGATCATTCCACCGCAGGCGCACAATTTGTCTATAGAACGCTTACCCAATATGGAAATGAGGGAGTATTTGCAGCTCAAATCCTTGCTTTATGTTTAGCATCGCATCATTCCGGTTTGATAGATTGTATTTCTTCGGAAGGAATCGACGCTTATTCAAAGAGGATGAGTAAACAGGAGGAAAAATCTCATGTTATTGAAGTATTTGGGAAAATCAGTGATGAGGTTGAAATATTTTTACTGAATCGCATGAAATCAAAGGATTTTGTACAAAACTTACTTGATAGATTCAAGACACTGAAAACTTCGTCTGATTCTAAAGAAACGCTTCTGTTTAAATATGGTTTGATGTTACGATTTCTTTTTAGTTGCCTGCTTGATGCGGACAGACTAAGTACAATAGATTTCGAAAAACCATTTTTTAAAGAACTAAGAAATTATGGTGAATATGAAAAATGGCCACTTTTGATTAAACGGATTGAAAGAAAGATGTTGGAGTTTGATTCGGAAGGAATTAATGAAATACGGCAAAAAATATCACAAGCATGTTCTGATTTTTCTGAAAAACCCAAAGGTCTTTATCAACTAACTGTCCCAACTGGTGGCGGGAAGACATTTGCCAGTTTGAGATTTGCTTTGCACCATGCGGATAAACATAAAATGGACAGGATTATCTATGTTCTGCCATACACTACAATTATTGATCAGAATGCAGAGGAGATACGAAAAGTTTTAGAAGAAAAGGATAAAAACGGTGCATACTTAAATCGTGTGGTTTTGGAACACCATTCTAATCTCATGCCTGAAAAACAGACGGCAAAACAAAAAGTGCTTTCTGAGAATTGGGATGCGCCTGTTGTACTGACAACTAATGTTCAAGTTTTGGAGTCTTTGTTTGGTGCAGGAACGCGTGGAGCGAGACGAATGCATCAGCTTGCCAATACTGTTATTATTTTTGATGAGATCCAAACATTGCCAATCAAATGCGTTCAGATGTTTAATACCGCAATAACTTTTTTAGTCAACAATTGCGGATCAACGGTTGTGCTTTGCACAGCTACCCAGCCCCTTTTAGATAAAATAGTGCCCAAATCAAGATCCTTAGCAATCTCAAGTGAGCAACAAATGATATCTGATGCGAGGCAGTTATTTGACGACTTGAAGCGGGTTGAGGTTTGTGACGAAACAAAAATTGGCGGTTGGACAAATGATGAAATAAAGGAATTGGTAGAGCAACAGATTGAAAAATTAAATAGTGTTTTAGTGGTTGTGAATACCAAGAAATCAGCGCAAGATATTTATCAGCAATGTAAACAGATTAGTTGTGTTGAAACCTTTCATTTAAGCACACATATGTGCCCTGCTCATCGCATGACATTGTTAAATAAAATCAAAGCATGTTTGAAAGAAAAAAAGCCAATTATTTGCATCAGCACTCAGCTTATAGAGGCGGGGGTGGATATTTCTTTTGGATCGGTCATCCGGTTTTTAGCCGGGCTTGATTCTATCGCACAGGCCGCAGGCAGATGTAATCGTAATAATGAACTATATCCAGAACGTGGAGAGGTTTATATAATAAATTCGAAAGAAGAAAATTTAGATATGCTTGGGGATATTAAAATCGGGAAAGAAAAAACCGAACGAATTCTGGCTGAATTTAACGATAATCCGGAAAGATTTAGAAACGACCGAATAAGCCCGGAAGCAATGGAACAGTATTATCAGTATTATTTTTATCAAAGGGCAAAGGAAATGGATTATCCTGTCGGCTGCAAATCCGCTGTAGGGCGCGATGACAATTTATTTAATCTGCTTTCAGCGAATACTCTTTCAGTAAGTGAATATCAGCGTATGAATAATAAAACTCCAGAAATTCCATTTAAGCAAGCTTTCAAGTCTGCTGCCATGTCTTTTGAAGTCATAGCTACAGTAGCCAGAGGTGTTGTTGTGCCGTATAGGGAAGAAGGCAAAGCTCTCATAGAAAAATTGTGTTCCGAAACAAAAATCGAAAAGCAATATAATTTGCTTCGGGAAGCCCAGCGATATTCTGTAAATGTTTTTCCCAATGTACTTGAAAAACTGCAAAAACTAGGAGTGATTCGAGAAGCGCAGGAAGGATCGGGGGTATTATATCTTGATGAACAGTACTATAGTGATGAATTCGGGTTAAGTGAGGTGTCAGTGCAAGAGATGGGATTTTTAAATGATGAATGAAATGGAGGATTAATGGAAAAAGAAAATAAAGTGGAATTTAAAGTTTATGGAAAATATGCTCTTTTTACTGATCCTTTGACCAAGATAGGTGGAGAAAAATGTACTTATCAAATACCGACCTATGAGGCGTTGAAAGGTGTTTTGAGTTCGGTTTACTGGAAGCCGACTATTGTCTGGTTTATCGATAGGATGCGAGTGATGAAACGCATTCGAACGCAGACCCGGAGCGCAAAACCAATTAAGTATGGCGGGGGCGGGAGCAATGATCTTGCAATCTATACTTATCTTGCCGATGTTGAATATCAAGTTCATGCACACTTTGAATGGAACATAAACCGTGAGGATATGGCAAAGGATCGGAATGAAAACAAACATTATTTTGTTGCCAAGCGGATGATAGAAAGAGGAGGCCGTAGAGATGTGTTCCTAGGTGCAAGGGAATGCCAAGGATATGTCGAGCCTTGCCGGTTTAGAGACGGAGATGGTGAATATGATAGTTATGGAGAGCTTTCCTTTGATCTGATGTTTCATGGATTTGATTATCCTGATGAGCTCGGGAAAAATGAATTTCAGGCACGGTTCTGGCGACCTACGATGGTAGATGGGGTGATTAATTTTATTCGGCCAGAAAAGTGCTCTATACGAAAGGTGGTAAGAAATATGGTGGCCAATCCACCGAAATCTGTTGGATTGGAAGAAGGTGGTTTATTGGAGGGATTTGAAGAGGAGGTTTTAAAGTGAGTTGGATACAGAAGCTTTATGAAACATACGAAAATTGTCAGTCAGAGATTGGTGTGGTTACTTCTAAAAAAAACGTTCCGCTTCTTCCAATATGCCACACAACCCAAAAGGCGCAGGTAGAAATTGTGATTGATCAAAATGGTAATTTTATAAGAGCTAGGGTAGTTCCAAGAGATGATTCGAGAACGGTTATTCCATGCACTGAAAATTCTGGTGGACGAACAAGAGGCGAGGCTCCACATCCATTGTGTGATAAATTACAATATGTAGCAAATGATTATAATGTTTTTGGTGGAAACAAAGATTCTTATTTCCAATCATATATTGATTTATTGTCTGAATGGATGAAGTTTGAGGAAAATAAAAAAGTGAACCTAATATTGAATTACGTAAACGGCGGATCTGTTATAAAGGATTTAATCAATCATAAAATACTGTATTCAAGTAATGATAATAAATTGTTAAAACAAAGGGTGGGCAAAAAAGAGAATAAGGAAGTTCTTGATATTTTCGATTTACTTCCTGGCAGGATCAATAAAAAGGGAGAAATTGAGAATTGGCAGGCAGATGCATTTATCCGTTGGATAATTGAAATTCCAAATGATCCGCAAACAACCGTTTGGACTGATCGACAAATAATTTCAAGTTGGATTAGATATTACTCCCAAACAAAACAAAATAAAAATCTATGTTATGTGACTGGAGAAGAATTGTACATGGCAGACATGCAACCTGCTAAATTAAGAAATGATGGGGATAAAGCAAAATTAATATCCTCAAATGATTGGGACGGATTTACTTTTAGAGGACGTTTCACGGACACGAAAAAGCATAATAATTATCAGACCTGTGGGGTTGGATTCGAAATCACACAAAAAGCGCATAGTGCTCTTCGTTGGCTTATTAATCGTCAAGGGTATAGTAAAGATGGGCAAGCCATTGTTGCATGGGCTACATCGGGTGCGGAAGTTCCTGATCCACTCGCCGATCCCTTATCAATTCTGGGAGAAGAAGAATTGATAAGTGATGATTCAGCTGATGTTTCAACCGCGCAAAATCTTGCCATTAAGTTGAAAAACAAAATAGCGGGTTACAAAGCTGACTTGGGTGATACAAACGAAGTTGTAGTCATGGGACTTGATTCTGCAACCCTTGGTCGCATGGCTATTACATTCTATCGCGAACTGACAGGATCGGAGTTTCTTAAACGGTTAGAGAAATGGCATGATACCTGTGCCTGGGTTCATGACTATAGATACAATCCCGAAACAAAAAAACGCATTCGGTTTGTCGGAGCCCCCGCACCAAAAGATATTGCTGAGGCGGCGTATGGTCATTATGAAAATGATAGACTTGTTGTCGATGAGAAGATTAAAAAATCCACGGTGGAAAGACTTATGCCTTGCATAATTGATAGTCAACGAATTCCACGTAACCTCGTTGAGTCTGCAACTAGAAGGGCGACAAATAGAATTGGATTTAAAAAAAATGAAGATTGGAATAAAACGCTCAGTATAGCTTGTGCGCTTTATAAAAATTTAAATCAAAAGGAGGGATATAGTATGGCATTAGATGAGAATCGTAAAACAAGGGATTATTTGTATGGAAGATTGTTGGCTTTGGCGGATAGCTTGGAGCAATGGGCATTAAATGAAGCTGGAGAAGTTAGGCAAACAAATGCTGCAAGGTTTATGCAACGATTTGCGGATTATCCTTTTAGCACTTGGAAACTAATAGAACTATCACTTGCTCCCTACAAAGCTAGGTTAGGTGGAAAATCTCAGAAAAGGCAAGAGTTGATTGATAGAGTGCACGCAATGTTTGATCCACCTGAAGATTACACCAGCGATAAGAAATTAAGCGGAGAGTTTTTGTTGGGTTATCACTGTCAACGTGCTGCACTTTGGAAAAATAAGGATGGAAACGTATCTGAGCATAAACAAAAAACTATATTTGAGGAGGAATGACTATGAAAACATTAAGTAACAAGATTGATTTTGCGGTTGTGTTTAGTGTGAATTGCTCTAACCCCAACGGTGATCCATTAAATGGTAATCGTCCGCGGACGAATTACGATGGTTTGGGCGAGGTCTCTGATGTCTGCATTAAACGAAAAATCAGAAATCGCCTGATGGAGGCGGGGTATAAGATTTTTGTTCAATCAGATGATAATAGGATGAATGGGGATGAGTATAGAAGCTTACATTCAAGAGCAGAAGGAGAATTGAAGAGCAAATCTAATGATCAAAAGGCGTATAGAGAAGAGGCTTGCAAGAAATGGATTGATGTCAGGGCGTTCGGACAAGTTTTTCCATGGAAAGCTAAAAATAAGAAAGTTAAAGAAGTAGAGGAAGGACAAGCAGAAAAAAACGATGATGCTGCTGTTTCCATCGGTATCCGTGGTCCGGTTTCCATTCATTCCGCATTTAGCGTTGTGTCGGTAAATGTATCCAGCATACAGATTACAAAAAGTGTTAACCTTGAAGGAGATGGTACGAAGAAGGGACCCGATACTATGGGCATGAAACATCGTGTTGATCACGGAGTATATATGACATTTGGGGCTATCAATCCACAGCTTGCAATAAAAACGGGATTTTCAGATGAAGATGCCCAAGCTATTAAAAACGCGCTCGAACATTTATTTGACAATGATGCTTCTTCAGCGCGACCTGAAGGCAGTATGGAAGTAATTATGGTTGTCTGGTGGCAACACAATAATCCTTCCGGGCAATATTCATCTGCTATAGTTCATCGTACAATAAGTGTTACAACTAAGGATGGAAAAACTGAGCCGAAAGGAATTGATGATTATTCAATCAAACTTAGGAAACTTACTGGATTGAAGCCGGAAATATTTAATCCCAATAACATTGAAATTGCAGAATGAATGACTTAAATCCTGAACCTCTCATCCCGCCACACGGCGGCTACAGGGAACTGAAGTCTTATCAGATGTCCGAGATCGTTTATGATGCAACCGTAGTTTTTTGCAACCGCTTCATAAATATCAGGTCGCGCACTCACGACCAGATGGTGCAGGCGGCGCGTTCGGGCAAGCAGAATATCGCCGAAGGGAGCATGGCCTCCGGAACCTCGAAAAAGATGGAGTTGAAATTGGTGGGTGTGGCCCGGGCCAGTCTGGAAGAACTGCTGCTTGATTATCAGGATTTTTTGCGGCAAAAAAGATTGGAACTCTGGAAAAAAGAGGATCCCCGAGCTAAAAAAGTACGCGAGCTTTGCTGGAAAGAAAATAGGTCCTATTCGACTTATAAGACTTATTTTGAAGAAAGCTCTCCGGAAATTGCGGCTAATGCGGCGCTCTGCCTGATACACCAGGCCAATTACCTACTTGACCAACAGTTGCGGGCTCTAGAAAAAACTTTTGTCGAAGAAGGCGGGTTCACCGAAAAGCTTTACAGAGTGCGCTCGCAAGTGCGCAATCAACCGTGGAAAAAATGAGCTACAGCGAAGACGACCTTTTGCCGGTATCGGCCATACAGCATTTGCTGTTCTGCGAGCGCCAGTGCGCCCTGATCCACCTCGAACATTTATGGGACGAAAACGTGCTGACAGCGGAAGGGCGCCAGCAGCACGAGCGCTGTGACGAAAGGGCAAGCGAAACACGGGGTGATGTTCTGATCGCGCGCGGCCTTTACATTCAAAATCTTGAACTAGGTCTGGCCGGAAAGACGGATGTGGTGGAGTTTCACCGGGCGGAAGAAGCCGGACCTGCTGCCGTACCGCTTAAAGTAGTCGGTGGTTTCTGGAAGCCCTTCCCGGTGGAATACAAGCACGGCCGGCCCAAACAGGGAATGTGTGACGAGGCCCAGCTTTGCGCCCAAGCCATGTGCCTTGAAGAGATGTTGCAGGTACGCATCGTGGCCGGGGCACTTTATTACCAACGCCCCCGACGCCGCACTCCGGTCGAGTTCGATGATGCCCTGCGCCAAATCGTAAAGAAAACTGCAAACCGGTTGCATGAACTGTTCCAAAGTGAGATCACGCCGCCGGCGGTCAATGACAAACGCTGCGGAAATTGTTCACTTAAAAACCAATGCCTCCCAAATTGTACTTCCGGAAAACATCTTGTCGATGATTATCTGCTGAGCAACTTGAAAAATATTGGTCAGGAAAAAAATAAAGGTTTGCCATGAAAAAGTTGCTCAATACACTTTTCGTGACCACTGACGGCGCCTACATCAAGAAAGAAGGAGAATCTGTGGTGGTCATGGCCGAAAAACAGGTCAAGCTGCGGCTGCCCATCCATAACTTGAATGGCATCATCTGTTTCGGCAGGGTTATGTGCAGTCCGGAATTGCTTGGTTTTTGCGGCCAACGTGGGGTGGCGGTCAGTTTTCTGTCTGCCAACGGGCGATTCCTGGCACGGGTACAGGGTGTGACTTCGGGGAATGTTCTGTTGAGACGTGAGCAGTACCGCCGGGCTGAGAGTCATGAACAATCGGCAGTTATTGCCAAAGCGTTTGTTTTTGGGAAAATTTTCAATTGCCGGACTTCTCTCCAGAGAGTACTTCGCGATCACCAGCAAATTGCCGGTGCCTCAGCCGTTGAATCAGCGATCCGGCATCTTTCAGCACTGCTTGAAGAAGTGAAGGGCCAGAACGATTTAAATATCATTCGTGGTTCGGAAGGACATGCTGCCCAAACCTATTTTTCTGTTCTTGATCATCTTGTTACAGTTCAAAAAGAGGATTTTTATTTTCGGGGCAGAAATCGCAGACCTCCAAAGGACAATTTGAATGCGCTGCTTTCGTTCATTTATACGCTTCTATTGCATGATATTATGGCCGCCCTCGAATCAGTCGGTCTCGATCCTGCGGTGGGCTTCCTGCATCGCGATCGGCCGGGGAGGCCAAGTCTGGCTTTGGATATGATGGAAGAGTTCCGCCCCCTCATCGCCGATCGTTTGGTGTTGGCTTTGGTAAATATGCGGCAAGTCCAGAAAAATGGCTTCACCAAGAGTGAAGCCGGTGGGGTGGTGATGGATGATGAAACCAGAAAAAATGTGTTGGTTGCCTATCAAAAAAGGAAGCAGGAAGAAATCAACCATCCGTTTCTTGAAGAACAGATTCCGGTAGGTATGCTTTTTTTCGCCCAGGCTTTGCTATTGGCCCGATTTTTGCGAAAAGATCTGGACGGATATCCGCCTTTTTTTTGGAAATAAAAAGGAGAAAACGCCATGATGGTTGTGGTTTGTTATGATGTGGATACGAAAAAAAGAGAAGGTCAGCGCCGGCTGCGTAGGGTGGCGAAAACCTGTTTGAATTTCGGTCAGCGGGTCCAGGATTCTGTTTTCGAATGCCTGGTGGAACCGGTCCAGTTCACAGATCTAAAAAATAAGTTGGCCAAAGAATACAATGCCTTGGAGGATAGCTTGCGTTTTTATTTTTTGGGTAAGAATTGGAAAAACCGAGTGGAGCACATGGGCGCCAAGGAACCGGTTGATCTGGAAGGGCCTCTGGTGATTTAAGTGCTGCGCGAACATCAAGTGAACATGAAATCTTCGGCAGGTTCGCGGATGCTGAAGACTGTCTATAATAAAGTATTAATCAACTAAATGGTTTGCTTGTATTTTATTTTATGTTCTTTGACTATCCGGTACGCGCAAACAGGGGGTGAAAGCTTTATCTATATTTGATCTCTAAGTTCATAGTCGCCCCCCGCGCGGGGGCGTGGATTGAAACTGATTCTACCAATGTTTTTGCTTGTGATAATTTTGTCGCCCCCCGCGCGGGGGCGTGGATTGAAACAAACGCCTCAGTTGTTTGATCAATGGCTTGTGGAGTCGCCCCCCGCGCGGGGGCGTGGATTGAAACAACATGACATCAAAAACATCATGCACAAATTCCGTCGCCCCCCGCGCGGGGGCGTGGATTGAAACGGCGATGGTGTCCCGCAGGAGTGCAAAACAGGAATGTCGCCCCCCGCGCGGGGGCGTGGATTGAAACATATTTTTCATGCTGCCCCCTGTAATGATTTATGGTCGCCCCCCGCGCGGGGGCGTGGATTGAAACCCATAGTTTTGCCTGTTTTGATCAAAATAAATGGTCGCCCCCCGCGCGGGGGCGTGGATTGAAACAGGAATGGCCCGGTTCCGTGGAGTTGTGGGAAAGTCGCCCCCCGCGCGGGGGCGTGGATTGAAACGGCCAGGGCTTGTCGTAAAAGTAGAGGTCGAATTCGTCGCCCCCCGCGCGGGGGCGTGGATTGAAACGGCTTGGCGCTGTATGCGCTCCCGTTCCTTGCGTGTCGCCCCCCGCGCGGGGGCGTGGATTGAAACCAGGTCAACCTGCTGGACAAACGAATGGTCCCGTCGCCCCCCGCGCGGGGGCGTGGATTGAAACAACAAGAACCTTGCCCAGGATGAAGCCTATGCCGCTGTCGCCCCCCGCGCGGGGGCGTGGATTGAAACTGCATCTATGGTTCTACCCTCTATTTGGGGTCTAGTCGCCCCCCGCGCGGGGGCGTGGATTGAAACAGGTAGCCCAGCACCGTTGTTACAATTTTGTAGCCGTCGCCCCCCGCGCGGGGGCGTGGATTGAAACAGGATCAGGTTTCAACAAGTCCCATCCTTTTTGCGTCGCCCCCCGCGCGGGGGCGTGGATTGAAACGACAGACGCTGGATTATATCTGCCAACAAAAGGCGTCGCCCCCCGCGCGGGGGCGTGGATTGAAACATGTTTATGATGGGTCATCTTGGTCTGTCAGTTAGTCGCCCCCCGCGCGGGGGCGTGGATTGAAACCATCCTAGGCGAGCGATGATGAACTTGGTCTATATGTCGCCCCCCGCGCGGGGGCGTGGATTGAAACCGCCGCCAAGACGCATCGGGACATATCAGCCAGCGTCGCCCCCCGCGCGGGGGCGTGGATTGAAACGGGCCGTGGCAGACCGATTGGAACGAAATGGCTAGTCGCCCCCCGCGCGGGGGCGTGGATTGAAACAGATGTTCGCTACAAGGACGGAATTACGATCACGTCGCCCCCCGCGCGGGGGCGTGGATTGAAACTATCAGCAGAGGTCAGCGAAGGCGGCAATTACAGTCGCCCCCCGCGCGGGGGCGTGGATTGAAACGATACAGCCAGATTATGTCCTATCACGACCACACGTCGCCCCCCGCGCGGGGGCGTGGATTGAAACGCCTGATCGTCCGTTGGCCGCAGTATGCCATCGGGTCGCCCCCCGCGCGGGGGCGTGGATTTTAATTGACAAATTTTACAGATTTCTATATAAATAAGCCGCCATGAAAATATTGGGCGTGGTTTTCACCGTCGAGTTCCTGTAGACACTGGCCGGCATCCTGAAGAACACCTTCGATTTCGCCGGAAAAAAAGGCAAACAGAAGGGCTTTCATGAAATTGTCCGATTTTGATTTTGTTTTACAGGCCGAACGGATCGCCCGTTTCCCAACCGATCGCCGCGATGAATCCAGGTTGCTGGTATTGGACCGCAAGGACGGAAAAATCACCCATGCCACTTTCAAGCAGCTGCCCGATGTGCTCGCTGCCGACGATTTTTTGGTCATGAACAATTCGCGGGTGCGGCCGGCCCGCCTGCTGGGCCGCATCGGCGGCAAGGCAGGGGAAATGCTGGTGGTGCGGAACCTGGGCGACAAAAAAGTTGAAGTTCTTTGCCAGC
>JAHIKI010000045.1 GCA_018897435.1 Acidobacteriota bacterium
CTGGCTCGAGTGACCATCGCAAATGCAATTTTTGCATGAGGTGATTAAACAAAAACACATTTACTTCGGTTTAAATAACTTAAAATGATAATGCTTACATCTATAATCCGGGTAGTCTCAAACTTGATGGGGAATTCTGGAAACCGCACTATTGAAAATAAAATCCTCCTCCGCTAAAATATCACTAAAAAAATGACAATGTAAAACAGCGATCGAGGTGAGTCCATGGCAAATCAGACACAGATTTTGCTGGTGGTGATCGGGTATTTTGTTTTGTTGATCCTCTGGGGGTTGTACCAGGGGCGCAAGGTGAAAACCGACTGCGATTACGCCATCGCCGGCCGCAGCCTTCCCGGTTGGGTAGCGGCCCTTTCAGAAAGGGCCACCGGCGAATCATCCTGGGCCCTTTTGGGATTGCCCGGCATGGCCTACGCCACGGGATTGACCGAGATCTGGACCGCGCTCGGCTGCGTGCTCGGCATCATCACGGCCTGGGCCGGGCTGGCCTGGCGCCTGCGCGACGAAGCCGAAAAATACCAGGTAAACACCTTCAGCGAATACATCGCCAAAAAGCATGGTGAAATGGGGAAATGGATCCGCATCGTCGCCAGCCTGACCATAGTTTTCTTTTTTTTCTTCTATGTCGGCGCCCAATTCCTGGGCGGCGGCAAAACCCTGTTCACCCTTTTCGGCATCCCGGCCAAGTGGGGAATGCTGATCACGGCGCTGATCATCGTCCCCTATACCATTTACGGGGGCTTCCGCAGCGTCGTTTATACCGATTGCATCCAGGCCATACTCATGATCATCACCCTGATCGCTACCCCCATCGTCGGCATAATCGTGATCGCCAAGACCCCCGGTCTCTTCGCCAGCTCGATCCCCCAGGCCCTGGAGGCCGCCGGGCCCGCCTACCTTTCCCTGACCGGGGCCGCGTCGGGATTCGCCGCCGGGCTGGTGATCATGGCCGGCTTTTCCTGGTTTTTCGGCTATCTGGGCGGCCAGCCGCAGTTGAGCATGCGCTTCATGGCCATTAAAAACAAGGAACAGGCAAAAAAAGCCCGGAATATCGGCATTGCCTGGACCTTGGCCGCCTATTGCGGCGCCCTGGCCATCGGCTGGATCGGTATCGCCCTGTTCGGTCCCTCGGGATTGACGGACCAGGAGTATGTCCTTCCTGCCGTTCTATTAAAACTTTTTCCGCCGGTCCTGGCCGCCATTCTGATCGCAGGCGCCATCGCGGCCATGGTCTCTACCGCCGATTCGCTGCTGATCCTGGCCGCCTCAGAACTTTCGGAAAATCTGATCAAGCCGCTTTCAAAAAACCGTGAGGGAAGCGACTGCCTCGGGCGATCGCGGCGCATCACCGCACTGCTGGCAGTAATTGCCCTGACCCTGGCCTTTATCTTCCCTACCCGGCTAATCTTTACCATGGTAGGTTATGTTTGGGCCGGTATCGGCGGCACATTCTCCATCGTTATCCTCTTCACCCTTTTCTGGAAACGTTACCACGGTCGGGCCGTGATCGCCACCATCATCAGCGGCCTGCTGTTCACGGTCCTGTGGAGCATCAGCGGCATGAACGCCAGGATCACTTCGCGGCTGCTCACTTTTTTCGTGGCTGGGGCCGTGGCCGTGGCCGCCACATTTATTTTTCCCAAGAAAAGCGACCGGTCCGAAGTGTAAAAACCGTTAGCGCACTTTAAAAAGCGGCGGGCCCAGCCCGCCGGCCTGGCTCAGACCGGACCCGATCCCGGAATGTCTATTGGAACGATCCTGTTAAAAAAGATCTATTTCCCGTTATTGTCGTCTTTCCCGTGCTCGCCGCTGCCACCCTGATTGGAAGCCGTTCCATTAGCCGTCCCATTGGAGGACTGGCTTGAGCTTGATCCCGGCTGCCCCTGGATGGCATTCGGCGAATGAGTTCCAGTGCGCTGTGAGCCGGCCGTTCCCCTGAGCAGCATGCGTTCCACGCCCCGGAAGCGATCGGAAGAAATCCCCAATTCCGGGCAGACCACAGCATTGTTGGGACTGGAATAGCGGATGCTGTAGCCGTTTCTCGCCGCCCAGCGGCTGTCGGGATTCCAGTCCCGGGCAGCACCTTTTTCCCCGCCCTTGCCGATCGTACCTCGGTTCTGCAGGAGAGAAACGGGATTGGCTTTGCCTGAAACGGTGGGCACGGGCGTGGGAAGCTTGGGTGCCAGCGCCGGCGGCAACATCCTGCCATCGATTGCCGGCCCCACGAGGCCGATGGCCTGGCGCTTTTCTGCATCGGTGTCGGCAGCTTTCACGATCTTCTTAACGATGTCAACCACCGGGCCCGGCAGTTGCGGCTGCTGCGGCTTCTTGGCAGACCAGTTCGACCATTGCGGTTCGCCGGCCGGCCGTAGCTGGGACCAATCAAAAATGTTACAATAGTAACCTAAGGTCGGGAAGTGGTAGGTGCCGTGGAATTCGACAATACCGGGATGGAACCATTCGCCCGGGATCCATGTCCAGCCACGCTTCAGCCAGACCCAGGTGCCCATATGGGCCGGCACCCAACCCCACTGCTGCTGGGGCACCAGGAACAGCTGGCCGTTGAGGCGCACGAAATCGGCATGGAAAAAAGGACGTTTGGTCAGGGCGAATCTTTCATCGGCGGGTTTCCACACATAGCCGAAAAGCTCATCGTAGATCCATTCGCCAAAGAGCGAAGACCATTTTTCCGCCCAATTGAGAAGGGCTTTGTTCTTGAATTTTGTCAAATTGGCCGGGACCTTGTTGACGCCATAATGCAGTTCCTTGAAATGCCGGTCCACGTATTCATTCCAGGCCGTGAACTCCAGGTCCCGTTTCTTAACACGGCTCAATAGGGTATTGGCCGAGCTGACAGCATAGGGCCGACCGGCCTTGACGGTAAGCTTTTTCAAAGACTGGTTGTCGGTCCCGTACAGGACCTGGAATTTGCCGCGATCGGAAAAAAAAGAAGTGCCGAGATCGGCGTCAATGCGGATAGTGGCGCTGGTCCTGCTTTTCAATTTGACCGCCGCGCTCGGGGTGATGATCTGGAACATTTCGCGATTATAGGTCTGGGGCAGGGCATAGGCTTGCCCCTGCAGCAGGTGCAGGGTGGTGACCCGCCAATTCGAGGTCAGGGCCGGAGCCAGCACCGTGGTGACGCGCAGGCGGGAATTCTCGTCCAAGCGGATCACGGTGCCATTATCGAATTGCAACTCGCAGCGACCGTTAGCCGAGGTCGCCACCGTATCGCCGGGAACGACGGGCAGGTTCACCACTAGCCGATTTTCACTGCCGTCGGCGCGAATGACAGCGGCCTCGTTGTCGACAAAGGAAATATGACCGTAGATGGATTCCACCGCTGCCATATTGGACCCGCTCAACAAAAGAAAAACGGTCAAAAACGAAAGGATCGGACCGATTTTGCGTCCCATGCTTTCCTCCTGACATGATATTTCGTATTTTTCATTACGCTTCACTAGAAGTCAGCATATTTCATGCCAATGAATGAAAGCTGCACTGTAGTCAAAATAGGACATATCGTTCCCATTGCCAGGAAAAACCGGGACAGGCGCCGCCATCTCGCTCCCTGGCCGGGATATAAGTGTTGAGCTACCCGCGACCGAGTGCCACAGCCGGATCTCTGCAGTGGCATTTTGAACAAGAACCGATTATCGCCTGCTTAGTGGATGATCTCCCTACTTCTTTTCTAACAACAGCAAAATATCACAATTTGTAATGAAATGAAACAGGTCGACCGGGCTCTATCCAGGGTCAGAACCCGATCGAACCTGCACATTCTGAATTTTGTGTCACAATTGCCCTAACTTTTCTTCTCCTGGCCGCGGGCAATGGCGTAATACCTGGACGCCCGCATGCTCCAGGCCGGATCGATCCTGCCCTTGCATTTGGGAACCTGCGCCAGCTGCCAAAAGCGCCTGGACAGCTTCCGGCAACTGTATGCCGGCTTGGCAGCCGATCCCGGTTTCGCTCTGCCGCCGGCTTTTGCCGACTCCGTACTGGATAAAATCTCCGCTTCCCGGCCAGTTTTTTGGGAGCGACCGGCAGCCAAGATCGCTATGGCGATCGGTGCTGCCGCCGTCATCCTGGCCAGCTTGCTCATTTTTATGGACATGAAGCCCCTGGCCAACGGTACCCTGCAGGTCTTCGACACACTCAAAACGGCGTTCCTTCCCCTGGGTGATCAAATGAAACAGCTCTTTTTCTGGGTAGGCGGCAACGCCAAGCCGTTCGTTCTCGGCGGACTTGGTCTATTCATTGCCTCTTTGGTCGACCGCTTCTTAATCCATCAGGTCATGCGCCACAACCATTAACCAAATCACCGGCCCGGAGTGCTTCTGCCCTGGCCGCCGATCCGGAGTAGCTGCAAAGGCAAAAACTTAATTCAGTGTATAAATCTTTTATTCGGATCTAAAACGAGATCCCGAGAAAGGCGAAGGTCTTGAACAAGTGGTAGCGGGCTTTGGCGTCGTCGTTGAATTCGTGGTTGCTGAAGGGCATGAAAAAATGGAGCCCCAGGTTGAAGTCCACGGCGTTGAAATATTTTTTATAATGGGTCAGGCGCAAGCGGGTGGTCGCATACAGGCCGTACTGGACACGGTGCAAAATGCTGGCCGTTTCGACTTCCCTTTTGTACTGGCCGCTGACATGGGTGTAGTGGTTGCTCAAAAAGATATGGAAGTAAGGCCCGGCCGAAAAATCCAGGCTGAACTCCAAGCCCATCTTGGTCAGGTGGACGGGGATGGTCAGCACCTTGCCGAAGCCCATGCCCAAAGTGTTCTTTTTCGTCTCCCACACGCCGTTTTCGATTAAAACATTCTCGCCATTGATTATGTTGCCGAAGACGAGGAATTCCTGGCGGCCGGGCTGGAAAGAGGACAGTACGATCAGGGTGTCCGAAAAAACGGGCGCCGGTGTTTGGTCGGCGATGTACTGGCTGGTAAAAACCTTAAGGGTTTCACTGGAATTGAAGGAAATAGAAAAACTCACGTCAGCGAAAACCATATTGGCCAAAGCGAGCCCCAAGATCAGCAAAAGTATTTTCTTGTTCATTTGTTCCCCCTGATCAGATCGCCTGGACCGATAATTTGACTCTGATCTTTTCACGGCTCGAAGCCAGATCCCGCTTCAAATTCTCGTTAGCCGCACGCGCATCGGGCAGGTCCACGATTTTTTCTTCAACGATCCTTTCGCGCTTGATGACTTTGGGTAATTGGCTCAAAGCCGTTAAGCTAAAACCGATGCCGGCCAGGTTGAACACTTTGCGCGTGCCGTATAGGGCGGATTTCGCAAAAAGAGACGTTTCGGAATTATCCATGGTGGAGGTGAGCAGAGTGGATCTTATGATAAAGAAAACGGCGCCGATCAAGAAATTTTTCAATACGGTTTTTTTAAACAGCTTTTTGTCAAAAAGCGTGTGTTGGGAAAGGACAATGGTTTCGCTTTTGTTCTCGGGCTGTAATTCCCGCCCCTTGAGTTTTACTTCGGCGCTCAACGGATCGAATTCTACATCCTCCGGGTAGAGATACTCGAGTTCAATGGTGAAATATTTTTCGATCGTTTTTTCCGGGGCATGTCGCAAAGTCAGCAGTAGGCGGAAACCATGGCTGGCAACCTTGCAAAAATCAGTCATGAGCGGAAGGGCCAAGCTGCTAACCTCCTGGCCCAGTACGCCCTGGGCCAGTAAATTCCCTTCCCGGCCAAAGAGTTGGAAATTGCATGGAACCGAAACCTGGAGGCGCAGCTTCAGTTCGCCCGGGGGTGAGAAATAGGCGAATTCGGAATCGGCCGTCTCAAGCCCCAGTTCCCAGATAACCGGAAAATCCTTCTGCCACGATGCCCTGAATTGCAGGATCTTCTGTCTGCTGGCGGCGGGGATGAACCCGAACTTGACATCGGCGCCCCTGAATTCCTCAAGATATTTTTTCATCCAGAACAATTCGGCCTGGAAATTTTTCAGACGTGACTGGCAGTAGCCGATGATCAGGCTGGCCGCGCCCTTTTCGCCATCCGTGAGATCTGGGAATTGTTTCTGCAGACTTTCCACCAGCAGTGGATACTCTTTTTCCTTGTCTATGCGACCGGCAGTTTCATCTTGCCATTCTGCGGCCGCCAGCGACAGGATCATTAGGAAAACCGCCCCGAAACAAAACCTTTTTTTTATGGCCATGCGGTCCTCCTTGACCAAGGTTGAAAAGCATATCACAAAAGAACCTGAAAAAACAACAAAGCGGGTTGCGGTCAGCCCCGCCCGGCGCCCAATACCTGGCGCGGATCTTGCTGGTTAGGTTACCTTTTACAGTGCTTGACTTCGTTCCATCCACTTGCAGGATTCCAACAAGGGTAAAATCATCAGTAAAAGAATAAGGGCGATCAACCAATCCGCTTGTTGCCCGCACAACGAGGCGGCCATAGCACCCTCAGCGCGCAAAATCCATGATCCAGCGAATAGCGCTGATCAGCACCACCGGTCAGCGCAGCTTCCCCCACCTGTAAATTCACCGCTTCGAGCAGGCGGGCATCTGCTGGCATGCGATCACCGGTATGCAGGATGATCACATCCCCCGGCACCAGCTCACGCGCCGGGATTTTAACTTCCGCCCCATCACCCAGAACGGATGCGGTGGGCGCCGCCATTTGCCGCAAGACTTCGATGGCGCGCTCGGCGCGATATTCCTGGATGAAACCCAGTAGAACTGCGAACAGCACAATCACCGCAATGGCAATAGACTCTGGTTTTCCAAACCCAGTTTTTTTTCTTCCCGCGGACTGCATTCGAATTCGCCTTTCCCCCTGGTGCAACTTCGATTTATACATCACACAGCCGGTATTTTCGACATACCTCATTTAAATAGACATAGCGAATGAAACGAAGCAATCTTTACTTAATATTTATCAGATTGCTTCTGCCTAAAAGCTTCGCAATGACGAACAGATTTTATAAATGAATTCCTGCACCCGGACCCAATGGTAATCCTGCTAATAGCCAGACTATTAATAAAATTACCCAGCCAATAAAAAATACAAAAGAATATGGAAGCATAGTGGCTACGATTGTTCCTATACCTGCTTTTTTATCGTATTTTTGAAAATAAACTATGATTAAGGCAAAAAAGCTCATCATTGGCGAAATAATGTTGGTCACACTATCACCAATTCTATATGCCACCTGAGTTAACTCTGGAGTATAACCTAGAAACATAA
Source organism: Acidobacteriota bacterium (assembly GCA_018897435.1). Taxonomy (GTDB): domain Bacteria; phylum Acidobacteriota; class Aminicenantia; order UBA2199; family UBA2199; genus UBA2199. The sequence continues at coordinate 7,225 of JAHIKI010000045.1, forward strand.
ACATAGGTACAAAAATAGGTGCTAATAATGCCCACTTAGCTGATGCACTTCCCATCACAAGGTTGATCATACTTGCAAAAATTACAAACATGACAACTAATGGAATTAAACCCAGATTAAGACTTTGAATGAAACCGGCTCCATTTATAGCCAGTATTATACCCAAATTACTCCAGTTAAAATATTCTACAAACTGAGCAGCAAAAAATACCAATACGATGTATGATGCCAATGTCTTCATCGATTCTGCCATTCCTTTCATCACGTCAGAATCGTTTTTATATTTACCAATTACCACACCATAAACAATTCCCATTAATCCTGCTGCTAAAAATAATATAGCCACAACTCCCTTTAGTACGGGTGATTTTAAAAACGAACCATCCACTCCTCTCAGAATACCATTTTCAGGTATTAAACCTATTAATAGTAAAATCAGAAATCCTAAAAACAATAACAAAGATCTTTTTATTCCTTTCCTTTCAATTGCTGTTAATCTTGAAATTTCTTCTTTTTCTATACTATCATTACTATAGCTTCCCAACCTTGGAATAATTAGGGATATAACCAAATGTTGTGTATGGAGTAAAAAAAAGATATGGCGTATGCTGAACCTTTCAAATTCAGTTTGGCAACAAAATCAAAAGGAGGCATACGCCACATGGAAGATTTTACCAGAGAGTTCATTGCAAGTCTAATCGGAAAGCCGTTGAGAGAAATCGTGCAGGTAGGAGCCCAGAAAATAGTGGAGGAAGCGGTATTGGCGGAGTTCGAGATATTCATGCGCCAGTATTCGGCTTCATTGGACGGCAGAGGCAGGCAGTGGGTGGTGCGCAACGGCAGCCATCGCGAGCGAGCAGTCATAACCGCAGCCGGAGAGTTGAATGTAAAAGTTCCGCGCGTTCGCGATCGCCGGGATGGGGAAGTGGAAAAAGTACAGTTCCGCAGTTCGATTTTACCGCCATATTTGCGCCGGGCCAAGGAAATGGATGAGTTCATTCCGTATCTTTATTTAAAGGGCATTTCGACCGGTGATTTTTCCGGAGTGTTGAGCCAGTTGCTGGGCAAGGAAACGTTCATTTCGGCCAATACGGTTGTGCGCTTGAAGGAGATCTGGGAGGAAGAATACCTGGCCTGGAACCAAATAGATTTGTCAGAGAAGAAATACCTGTACTGGTGGGTGGACGGGGTGCATTTTAATGTCCGTTTGGAAAATGATCGAAGCTGCATATTGGTTATCATCGGGGTGACCGAAGACGGCAAAAAGGAACTGCTGGCAGTGGCCGACGGCCTGCGGGAGAGTGAACTGTCCTGGCAGGACATTATGTTGGATTTAAAGAAGCGCGGCTTGCGCTCGGGGCCGCAGCTGGCCACCGGTGACGGGGCGTTGGGATTTTGGAAAGCCTTGAGCAAGGAGTATCCGCAGACCAGTCAGCAGCGATGCTGGGTGCACAAGACGGCCAACATTC
>JAHIKI010000001.1 GCA_018897435.1 Acidobacteriota bacterium
CGCTGGCGGAACAGGCAAAGGGAGCTGAAACAAAAATCCTCTTTGCCCGATGTCCGGCATCAAATCGCTTTGTACCTGATGAGGATGTTGATCTAATCATAATCAATTATATGTCGGAGTAGAACTAAATGAAAACAATATTATTGACCAACGACGATGGTTTCTATTCAAAGGGGATTACTGCCTTAAAAAATAAACTCGAAACAAAGTACCTTGTATGGGTCGTTGCTCCAGACCGTGAAAAAAGTGCCATCAGCATGGCCCTGACATTAAACCACCCGCTACGCATCAACCAGGTCGAGGAGAGGGTCTTTGCCGTCAACGGCACAACGGCCGATTGCGTCAATATCGCACTGCAGAAAATACTTCCCGTTCAACCCGATTTCATCGTTTCAGGAATGAATTTGGGTGAAAACCTCTCTGAAGATATTTTTTTTTCCGGAACCGTGGGCGGAGCCTTTTCCGGCTACCTGTACGGCATTCCCTCACTGGCCGTCTCTTTGCTTGCCAGGTTGGGCCAGTACCAAAAGCAGGAATTCGACTTTGCCGCCGGTGCGCACATTACCGCCAAGGTTCTGGACAAATTGCTTTCTCGCCCGCACAACGGCGTCATTTATAATTTGAACATTCCCTTCCCCAACCGCGACGAAATCGCCATCACCAAGCTGGGAAACAAGAAGTATACTCCCGATATTATTGAAAGAACCGATCCAAGAGGCCGCAAATATTATTGGATTGGAACCGGAACTCCCGCTTATGCCGACCGCCAGGGCACCGATGTCTGGGCCATCCAGAACAACTTTATTTCCCTGAGTGTCATCAAATACGATTTGAATTCCCCGGCAGACCTTGATCGGTTAACAGAAACTTTTAAAGAATTCAAACTCTAGCCCGCATTTCTCACAAATATTTGCTGCAATTGCGGATATGGGCATTTTCGCGACAATATCTGTGAGAATTGCGAGCTAGTTTTCCGCTGATCAACAGCCCATTGTCAAGCAGTTCTTTTTTTATGCATGGAGTAAAACCAAAAATGTTTATTGCACCTTATTCGGCTAAAATTTTACGCGCTTCTTCCAAAAAAGATTCCGGAACCAAGATTTTTACTTTGCCCAAGCCATTCATAGTGATACCAAAAATACGCCCTACGGCTTCGTATTGCAGCAATACCGGGATAGAGAAACTCTCCAGCTTTGACTTGATGATTTCGGCCTCCAAACTGCCTTCAACCGCTAGCAGTTCTTGCAAATCTCTTTCGAGCATGACGCCTCCTCACCAGTCAGAAACGTAATTCCCGCCCCGGCAGCGGGGCATTTTATTATTTCAATTTTTCCCGGAAATAGATGAAGAAAATCTGGGATCCGAGTTCACGGTTGTCCTTGCTATTGGGAAAAACTTTGGCCGGCACGAAAACCTTGTCGGTTTCGAATTTCAGGGAAAACTCATCGGTATTGCCCATCATTTGCGGGCTCACCGTATATTCTCTTGAAAAATTCGCTTCAGCAGGAATGAATTCATCCAACAATATATCATTGATCTTGAAAGTTAATTTCTGGTCTTGAAACACGGTCTTGTTCACACCGCCCATGATGATCAGCGTGGATTCTTTTTGGGGATTTTCGATGATGCAGACCGATTTGGCCGTGGTCCAACGCCAGCTCTTGCCGAACGAATCAATGGCATTGACGTCGGTTTCAATCTCGTTCCACCCCTCATCATAAACGATCTCCGGAGCATTGATCGAAGCAGGCTGGATATTGATTTTCTTTTCAAAAATGACAATCGATTTTTCCTGAATATTCGGATTGTACAGGCCCACCGTCAATTTCAGTTCCTCGTACCCTTCAAAATCAACATCGAACTCGTTTAAAAATTGCGGGATGAACAATACCCGCGAATACTTGATATTGTCATTGGCAACCCACTCACTAACTTTTTTCAGAGGCAGATGATCATCCTGCAGCAACATTTCCTTGCTGTTTACCCGCCAGAAATGGACATAAATGGAATAATCATTACTAAATTTATTAAAATCACTTGAGGTCTTGAATTCATAATCCATTTTCAAATACAGGGAGTCGGTGATGGTTTCCGGAGTGAGTGTGAGTTTCAGATCCACACCTTTGCGATCGACTTTCTTACTGCAAAAAGTGGTTAAAAACATTATTAAAAAAATCACAGTAATAATTTTTATTTTCATGGTGCCTCCTGTAATGTAAATTAAAATCTAGCATATCCCTACCGATAAAGCAAATAGAAATTGAGGTGAACGCAAAGCAAGGGACGGTTTTTTATGCTGTCCCTTGCCCGAGGAGAGTTATGGAAAAGAAACAGAAAAATTACTTTTTGTTCTTGCCTATGTCCTCGAATTCGGCATCGATGACCTCGCCTTCGCTGGCAGCGGTATCGGCTTCCGGCGCTTTGTCGGTGTCGGGTCCGGGCTGGGGCTCTTTTTGGGCGCCGGCCGTCTTGTACATTTCGGTCGATAGTTTACCGGACAATTTGTTGATATTTTCTATCTCTTCGAGGATCTTCTGATTATCCCCTTTTTCCACCGCTTCCCTGGCGCGCTTGACTGCGTCCTCGACTTCGCTGACCATATCCGCGGGGATCTTTTCCTTGTTCTCTTTTACCAGCTTTTCCAGGGCGTACGACAATTGATCGAGCTTGTTGCGGTTTTCAATGGCCTCTTTCTTTTGCTGGTCATCTTCGCGGAATTTTTCGGCATCCTTGACCATTTTGTCGATCTCCTTTTCATTGAGGCCGCTCGATGAGGTGATGGTGATGGCCTGTTGCTTGGAGGTGGCCAGATCCTTGGCCGATACATTCAAAATACCGTTGGCATCGATATCAAAAGTCACTTCCACCTGGGGAACCCCGCGCGGCGCTGGCGGCAGGCCGGTCAGGTGAAACTTGCCCAGGGTGCGGTTGTCGCGAGCCATCTCCCTTTCTCCCTGCAGCACATGGATTTCCACGGTGGACTGGTGGTCTTCGGCGGTGGTGAAAATGTCGGTTTTCTTGGTCGGGATCGTGGTGTTGCGCTCGATCAATTTGTGTGAAATGCCGCCCAGGGTTTCAATGCCCAGCGACAACGGTGTGACGTCTAGCAGAAGGATATCCTTGGCTTCACCACCCAGGACCCCGCCCTGAACCGCGGCGCCGGCCGCGACCACTTCATCGGGATTCACGCTCTTGTTCCCTTCCTTTCCGAAAAACTTCTTGACCAATTCCTGGATGAAGGGCATACGGGTCATGCCGCCGACCAGGATGATCTCCTTGATATCGGCCGTGCTCACTCCGGCGTCCTTGACGGCCTGCCGGCAAGGAGCTATGGACCGTTCAAGAATGTCCCCGACCAGCTGTTCCAGCTTGGCGCGGCTTAGCTTGAGGATCAGGTGTTTGGGTCCCGAAGCGTCGGCCGTGACGAAAGGAAGATTGATCTCGGTTTCCTGGGTCGTTGAGAGTTCGATCTTGGCTTTTTCGGCTGCTTCCTTCAAGCGTTGCAAGGCCATCTTGTCCTTGGTTAGGTCGATGCCCTGGTCTTTTTTGAATTCCTCGGCGATCCAGTCGATCAACTTCTGGTCGATGTTGTCGCCACCAAGATGGGTGTCGCCATTGGTCGATTTGACCTCAACGATGTTTTCGCCGATCTCCAGGATGGAAATATCGAACGTGCCGCCGCCAAAATCGTAGACGGCGATCAACTCATCCTTTTTCTTGTCCATGCCGTAAGCCAGGGCCGCGGCCGTGGGCTCGTTGATGATGCGCTTCACGTCCAGACCGGCTATTTTGCCTGCATCTTTGGTAGCCTGGCGCTGGGCATCGTTGAAATAAGCCGGGACGGTGATGACCGCCTCGGTGACCTTTTCCCCAAGGTAATCCTCAGCCGCTTCCTTGAGTTTCTGCAAGATAAGGGCCGAGATTTCGGGAGGTGAATATTGTTTGCCTTCAATGTTGACGCGGGCATCATCGTTGGGCCCGCCCACCACTTTGAAGGGGACCATTTTGATTTCATCGCTGACTTCAGAGATCCTGCGTCCCATGAAGCGCTTGATGGAATAGACGGTGTTCTCCGGATTGGTGATCGACTGGCGTTTGGCCACCTGGCCAACCAGCCTGCCGCCGTCTTTGGTAAAACCGACCACCGACGGGGTGGTCCTGCCGCCTTCGGAATTGGTGATAATCTTAATATCACCCTTTTCCATTATCGCCACAACCGAATTGGTTGTTCCCAAATCAATACCGATTATTTTTCCCATATTTCACTCCTTATTTTTATTTTTATATCTAAATATATTCCAATTTTTCCGATTTGTCAACAACCTAATAACTGAAATGTAAATATTAGTTGAGCATACTATTATCAACTTAAAAAAATAATCGTTACCGTGCTATAAACCCACCTTTGGATAATTTTGATCAAAAAGCGGTTATTAGAAACTACTTGCCCTTAACCGCAAAAATAAAAGTGTTGTCGGCGATCTTTTTAAGAGATTTCCCGGCATTTCCCCGGGGCAGGAGCCAGCAAACCGCATACTTTCCCTTGAAATATTTCATGGTCTGGCGGATGGCCTTCTCAAGGGAAAAATCCTGCCTGGCCACGACATTGACCACGATCATGAGCCAGTTGACCGAATAGTGGCTGATATTGGAACCGCCTTGGAATAGCTGCACCACCGAAGGCCCGGCCGTTTTTTTCTTAGCGTGGCCGAAATCGGGCGCATCGGCCTTGCCAATCGTTTTCAGCCCGGTTGTTTTCGGGAACTTGTTCCTCGCCCAGCGAGCCACCACGGCCGGGCTAGAAATTTTCGCGTAATCGCAGTCATAGAGATCCATGACCAATTCAAAAGCTATAGCCTCTTTTCCCTGAAAAAAAATGAAATCCGGAGCAAATGCCTCAGTGCTTTCGATCAGACGCGGTTGAAACACCTGGGAGACTTTTGCCGCGGCCAGGCTGTATTCAAAAATCCTGGTGTTTTTTCTTATTTTTTTTATGTCGGTAAAGGAACCGCGCGGCAGGTGCCAGCAAAGCGCCTTGCGACTTTTGAAGTAACCGATCGAGGTTCTGATGGCATCAGCTACAGGCAATGCTGCGCAAGTAAAACAATTGAGCGCCGCCACCCGCCCATAGCGCCGGTAATTGATGGCGCTGGTTTCCACGTACTGCACCAGCGTGTCCCCTTCAGCCAACTTTGAGCTGGCCACGATCGGTTCTCCGAATGTTTTCATCTTGATCGCCGCGCAGGTTTGTTTGGCCCACCTTTCCACTTGCCTTGCCCCGGGCGAACTGTTGGCCGGAAGTTCAATGTCCATGACGATCTCTTCGCCGTACTTGTCGGTTTCCAGCCGTTTTTGAAATTCAGGATAGGGGATGGCCGGGATTTGCGGCGAATACCAACTGGTCTTGAAGCCCGCTTTTTTGTAGGCCTTCTGGGCATTGCGTTCGGCGTTTTTGAATACGTTCCCGCCCTTGGACCCGGCGGTCAGGCTGAAGGGGCCGCCCATGTAACTGACATTGGCGAATTGCACTACCCGGACATCGTCGAAACTGCGTTCGATCTGCCGCCAACTGCCCGGGCACTCGAACGGCTGCAGGATCAACGCCCCGGTCTGGTGGATGGTAATGCCGCCTTCCACCAGCGCATCATAGACGCTTTGGTAAAAATCAGTGTTAAAAAGACTCTTGGCCGGTCCGATCGGATCGGTCGAATCGATGACGATCACGTCGCATTTTCCCTTCATTTCCCGGATCACTTCGGCGCCGTCGCCGATGATGAGCTTGAAGCGGGGGTCTTCGTATACCCCCTCGCACACCGCTGGCATATGCTCACGGCACAGGTCGCAGACCATGCGGTCGATCTCGACCATGGTCACTTTTTCTACCGACTTGTGGCGCAGCACTTCGCGGGCCACGCCGCAGTCGCCGCCGCCGATGATCAGCACGTGCCTGGCCGGCCGGTTCAGGGCAAAGATCGGCCAATGGGCGATCCATTCATGGTAGATGCCCTCATCCTCTTCGGTCAACTGCACGATGCCGTCCAGGACCAGGACACGCCCGAAGCGGTCGGTTTCCAGGATCATTAGTTTTTGAAAACCGGTGTCGGTTTCCGGCACGATCACTTTGGACACCTTGAAACCATAGGTTGTATCTGTATACAGATCTTCAAAGAACCATAGTTCCTTTCCTTTTTTTACCAAACCCATGAGTATTTGCTCCTTGCTTCTGCGTACGAACAAATTCCATTATAAGCGAAAACCGCCCTTGATTCAATGGTTTTTCCCGGGGAAATTTACAGAAAATTGTAATTAAATTGTCCGCGGAAACAAAAATCGACATTTCAAACCACCCCTACCATTGCTCTCTATTATCCCCCCGGCTGCGCCACCCCCCTTGGGTAAGGGGGATGAAGGGGATATTCGTAGGGGTGTTCCGTTGGAACGCCCTGCCTTTTCAACATTTCAGGGCGACCCATCCCATTGGCGGGGACAGACAAATCATATCCGCCTAGATAGGCGGATGATTTGTGCTGCGGATCGCCACAATTACTTTTTCCCCGGAAAGCTCTTATCGACCAGGTCGTCGACCAGCTTGTCGTCGGCCAGGTGGGGCAGGGTAATGTGGCCGCGCTCCGGGTTCCGGACATTCCAGGCGGCGGCGGTTTCCAGGGCGTTTTCGTTGCGCGCCCAGGCGCGGCGGGCGATGCCGTTCATGACGTCCCATTCCATGGCCGAAGCGATGATGCGGTCCCTGGCCTCGCTGCCGTCCAAAACCAGGCCGAAACCGCCGTTGAATGCCTTGCCGATGCCCACGCCGCCGCCGTTGGAGAGCACGACCATGGACATGCCGCGGGCGGCGTCACCGGCGAAGTTGTGCACAGCCATGTCGGCGGTCAGGTTGCTGCCGTCACGGATGTTGGCCGTTTCCCGGAAAGGCGAATCGGTACCCGAGACATCATGGTGGTCACGGCCCAGCATCACCGGACCGATGACGCCTTGACGCACCAACTCATTGAATTTCAGGGCGATTTTCACCCGGCCCTCGGCATCGGCATAGAGGATACGCGCCTGGGTGCCGACCACCAATTTGTTCTTGCCGGCATTCCTGATCCACTCGAAGTTATCGCGGTCCATGGCCCGGCGGTCGGGATCAAGACACGACATGGCGGCCTGATCGGTCTTTGCCAGATCTTCGGCCTTGCCACTCAAGCACACCCAGCGAAAAGGACCGTAACCGTAGTCAAAACACAGCGGCCCCATGATATGCTCGACATAACTGGGGAAGATAAAACCGTCGCTGGCATCAAGCCCGTTGGCCGCGATATCGACGGCGCCGGCGTCAAATACTGCCTTTAAAAAGGAATTGCCGTAATCCCAGAAGCGGGTGCCCTTGGGTGCCATTTTTTGAATCAGGCGGAATTGCCGGACCAGCGATTCGTCGACCCGCCTGCGGAACTCGGCGGGCTGCTCACGCAGCAGCCGCCGCCCCTCCTCAAAAGTGACCCCGGCCGGCGTGTAGCCGCCGCCGTAGGCGTCATGGCACGAGGTTTGGTCCGAGGCCAGCTCAATGGGGATATCGTGGTGCAGCACATATTCCCAGAGATCCACGACATTGCCGTGATAGGCGATGGAAACAGGTTTTTTTGTTTTGCGGTACTGGTCAAGCCAACGGGCAATCTCGTCGAGGCTGGAGGAAATTTTCGACACCCAGCCCTGCTTGTGCCTGGTTTCGATGCGCGAATAATCGACTTCGGCCAGCACCCCGATACCTCCGGCTATCTCCACGGCTTTGGCCTGGGCGCCGCTCATGCCTCCAAGCCCGGAACTCAAATAAACCACTCCCGCCAGGTCCTTTTGAGCGGGAATTCCGAGATACATGCGCCCGGCATTGAGCAGGGTCAGGTAGGTGCCGTGGACGATGCCCTGCGGGCCGATATACATCCAGCCCCCGGCCGTCATCTGTCCGTAATTGGAAACCCCCATGGCCGCAGCCTGGGCAAAACCAGCCAGGTTGTCGTACATGCCCACCAGCATGCCGTTGGTGGAAATGACCCGCGGCGCATCGGCAGGTGATTCAAAAAGGCCGAGCGGATGGCCGGAATAAACCACCAGCGTCTGGCGGTCGGTCATTTCCTGCAGATACAACTTGACCAGGTTGTATTGCATCCAATTCTGGAAAACCTGGCCGCTCTCGCCATAGGTCACCAGTTCATACGGATATAGGGCTACATCGAAATCCAGGTTGTTGTCGATCATCACCTGGAAAGCCCGGGCTTCGAGGATTTTCCCGGGATAGTCATCAACCACTTTGGCCTTCAGAGAACCCTCGGGCCGGTAGCGGTAGCCGTATATCCGCCCGCGGTTGAGCAATTCATTTAAAAATTCCGGCGCGATTTTAGCGTGTAGCTGAGTCGGAATATAACGCAGGGCGTTTTTCAGTGCGGTTTTGGTCTGGGCAACAGTCAGGGAAAATTCCCGATCCGGTGCCCGGCGGATGCCGGTTACAAAATTTTTCCTGTCCGGCAGTTCTTTCGGCAAAGTGAGGCGTCGGGCCTCGTTCAGATTAGGCGTCATGGGGAGCTACCTCCAGCAATTTTATATGCCATCCCTGCTGGGTTGTCAAGCCGCGGCCACGTTGGAAGGATTGCAATTTTTGGTTGACAAAACTGCCATAATATTATATGATTGAGGTCTGATTCATGAAAATATTAGTAGCCGAAGAGGCGGGATTTTGTTTTGGAGTAAAAAGAGCCTTGAAATTGATCAATGAATACCATCGCCAGGGAAAAAAGATTGAGACTTACGGCCCCCTGATCCACAATGTCCCGGTTTTGAACGATTTGGCGGCAAAAGGCATAGAACATATCTCTACGGTCGACAAAATCTCCAAAAACAAGACCCTGTGCATCCGCACCCACGGCATTCCCCGCGATATCGAACGTCGACTGCGCCGGAAAGGCATTGCCACCCTGGACGCCACCTGCCCGCTGGTCAAAAAAGGACAAAAAATTATTGAAGCGCTCGATAAGGCCAATAGCAGGATCCTGATCGTGGGTGACAAGCACCATCCCGAAATCATCGCCGCCAGAAGCTATGCTAAAAAAGTGCGGATCATCAACTCTCTGGCTGCGGCCCGGGCCCTGTCCCGCTGCCGCGAGATTAGCGTAGTTGCCCAGACCACCCTTAACACCGAATTTTTCAAAGAGGTTGTCGCTATTCTGCTGGACAAGACCGAAAAACTGCACATATTCAACACCATCTGCCAGGCCACCCGGGACCGCCAGGAAGCCGTAAAAAAACTGGCGCCCGATGTCGACGCCATCATCGTGGTCGGCAGCAAGATTTCATCCAACACAAAAAAACTTTTTAATATCGCCAGAGGGAAAAACAAAAATTCCCTGCAGATCGAAACCTGCGCCGATCTGCAGAACAAAACAACCCTGGCCAAGTTAAAGAAATTCAATTCCATCGGTATAAGCGCCGGGGCTTCCACCTCACCGCAGGAATTGGCTAACGTAAAAAATTTCCTGCAGAAACTATAAACGTTAAGGAGACGCAACATGTCAGACACAAATGACACCATCGAGAACAATTCCGAGGATTTTTCGGAACTGGTGAAGAATTACGACCTGAAAAATCTCGCTTCCAACGCTGCCATCGAAGGCCGCATCGTAGATATTGTCGAGAACCGCGTGGTGATCGATATCGGCCAAAAAACCGAAGGCATTCTGGACCGCCAGGAACTGCTGGACTGGGACGGGAACATGAAATATAAGATCGGCGACGCGATCTCGGTGCTTTCCAAAAACGTCAATTTCAAGGAAGGATACATCATCGTTTCAAAAAAACAGCTCGACGAACAGGAAGGCTGGGAAAATGTTTTCCGCGCCTATAAAAAAAACATCCCCCTGCAGGGCAAGATCACCAAATTGACCCCTGATGAAAAAGGCTTTATGGTTGACATGGGAGTGGAGATGTTCCTGCCCATGAGCCAGGTGGACATCCAGAGAGTCAAGGCACCGAAAAAAATGCTGGGCAAGGACTTCTGGTTCAAGGTTGTCAAACTGGACAAAAAGGAAAAGAGCGGCACCGTCTCACGCCGCATCCTGCTCGAAGACGAAAAGCAGGAAAAACTGAAAAACCTGCTGGGCTCCCTTGAAGTCGGGCAAGTGGTCAAGGGAATCGTGACCTCGATCGTCGACTACGGTGCATTCGTCGATCTGGGCGGCCTGGAAGGCCTGGTGCACAAGGACAACATTTCCTACGGCCGCATCAATCATCCCAAAGAAAAACTGCGCAAAGGCGATGAGATCGAAGTCAAGGTGCTGGAGATCGATAAGGATAGAGGCAAGATCTCCTTGGGCATCAAGCAGAAATTCACCGACCCCTGGATTGACATCGAGACCAGATATCCCATCGGCAAAAGGCTGATCGCCAAGGTCGTCAAGATCGTCAGCTTCGGCGCCTTTATCGAACTGGAAGAAGGGGTCGAGGGGCTGCTGCACATCTCGGATCTGACCTGGGAAGGGCGTCCGACCTCGGTGGAGGAATACGTGGCCGTGGGCGACAAGTTGTGGGTACAGGTGATCGAGTTCAGCAAGGAAAACCGCAAGATCAAGCTGGGCTTAAAACAGCTGGAAATGCGCCCGGAAGAAAAATACCTGGAAAAACATTCGCGTGGGGAGATCGTTAGGGCCAAAGTGAAAAAGATCCTTAAATCGCGGGTTTTCCTGGGACTGGAACAAGGAGTCGAGGGCGTGGTGAAGATCTCCGATATCAGCTATTATCATATCGAATCCCCGGAAGAATACATGAAGGAAGGCGAAGAGATCGACGCCATGATCATCAGCAACGAATTAGACCGCAATTACAAAGTCCAACTGGGGATCAAGCATTTATCGGAAAGCGAATGGAAAACGTTTCTCGCCAAGCACAAACCCGGCAATACCATTGAGGTAACGGTCCGCAAGATCACCGACGGCGGCATCGCCGTGGAGATCACCCGCAACATCGAAGGCTTTATCCGCAGCGGCGACATTGATGAAGAGAAGATCACCATGCAGGAACTGGAACAGAAATACAAGCCTGGCGACAAGCTCGAAGCCATGATAGCGCGGACCGAACTCGACCGCAAAAAGGTCTATCTCAGCCTGCGGGCGCTGAACAAGGTCCGTGAACGGGAAGAGCTCCAGAAATACATGAAAGGGGGAGACGATCAGGTTACGACCATCGGCGATCTGCTGCAGAACGAACTGGACAAAAAAAAATGACGGTTGGTCGGGTCGGGGGCAGGTGACAAATGATGAAATATTTATCAGCCCCTTGGCGCTGGGAATTCATCTCTAATTTGAAAAAGGATAACAGCTGCGTGTTCTGCCAGGCACTGACCAAAGAGGATCACGATTCCTTGGTCTGTTTTCGCGGCAATAATTTTCTCGTCATCCTGAACAAATATCCATACAGCACCGGTCATCTGCTGATCGCCCCCAATGCCCATATCGCCGCTCCCGAGGACATGACCCCCGCCGATCTACTGGAGATGTGGCAGCTGACCAACCGTTCCCTGACCATCTTAAAAGAAAGCTTCCATCCCGACGGCTTCAACATCGGCATGAATATCGGCAAAGCGGCCGGGGCCGGGGTCAAGGACCATTTTCACCAGCATATCGTGCCCCGCTGGCAAGGGGATGCCAATTTCATGGCCGTTGTCGGCGACACCAAGCTGCTCTCCTACGACCTGGAAACGGTGTTCAGCACCATTCGTTCCGCTTTCGCAAAATGAAAATAAAACTGCTCTGGCTGGTGCCGCCCCTGCTGTTCCTGGCTTTTTTTTTGCTTTTTTTTAAGGGTTCGGCGCCGGAACACATCTTTCTGATCACCCTGGATACCACCCGGGCCGATGCGATCGACTATGCAACAACCGGGAACGCATGTACCCCGAACCTTGCCGCCCTGGCCGCGGCCGGCCGGCACTACGAAAATGCCTACACGGTCATTCCCATCACTTTACCCAGTCACGCGGCCATGTTTTATTCACTGCCACCGCACGTATTGAAACTCTACAACAACGGCCAGGAGCGCGCCATTCCCTACCCGTCCCTGGCCGAGATCATGAAGAAGAATGGCTACGCCACCGGCGCCGTCATTTCTCTGTCCGTGTTGAAGCGCAATTTCGGACTGGCCAGGGGCTTCGATCATTTCCTGGAAAACTTCAAGCCCGGCCTGTGGTACAAAACCGCCGCCGAAGTCAACCGCGACGCCTTCGCCCTGATCGACAAAATGAAAGGGAAAAAGTCCTTTATCTGGATCCATTATTCCGACCCGCATGAGCCCTATTGCCCGCCAGGACCCCAGGAGCGCTTCACCGTGTTTCTTGGCGGGACACTGCTGCACAGCAGTCCAAGCATCGAAGAACAGGTGCTGCGCCTGCCACTCGCATTGAAGCCCGGAGAGAACAGCATCCGGCTGCACTGCGAGATCCCGGCCTTCCTGAGGGAAAGCCGGGCCTTCACCGCCGTCAGCTACGCTGACCTGAAGATCACGCCCCGCGACCCGCGGGCGCCGCTCACCATGTCGTATTCCCCGGATCTGGTCCGGCGCAGCGAACGCTATGGACGGATCACTTTCAACACGAAGGAAAACGAATCCTATTTGTCCATAGTGAACAAGGGGACGGCGCCCTGCCTGGCCGACCTGGGATTCAAGTTCATGATAAAGACGACCGATGAAGCCAGAAGGACCGGCTATGCCAATGAAGTCCGCTACATGGATTCGCAGATCGGCCTGCTGCTGGCCCGTCTGAAAAAAGAGGGAATTTTTGAAAAATCAACCTTCCTGGTCATGGGCGACCACGGCGAAGGCTTGGGCGAATACAATTCCCATTTTGGCCACATTCATTACCTTAATAAAATCTATACGCACGTTCCCTTTTTCATCAGCGGCAAGAACATCCGGGGCGGAGAAGTCCGCGCCAACCCTCTTGGCCCTGATCGGCGCCACGCCGCCCAAACACATGGTAGGTATCAGTGCCATGGCCGCTTCTTCCGATCCCAAGCTTTTCTTGGAGACCTACTCTCTCGAGGCCTATTTCGACGCCTTCTCGGTACTCCATTTCCCCTGGCAGGTCATTTTTTATCCGGGGCGCCCCGGTAACAACATGGAATTCATAAACCTGAAACAGGACCGCTATGGCATCGAAAACCTGCACCACGGGCCCGACCCGTCGGGACAGCGCTCGGAGATGGTCAAATCGGTGTTGAAAATATCCCGGATCATCACTGCCAACAAACGCAACCGGGACAAATTGAACCAAAAAACCATGGACACATTAAAATCACTGGGGTATCTATGAACGAAATCAAGGCTCCAAAAGGCACACGCGACATTTTCGCTCCCGAGATCCAAAAATGGCACTATCTGGAAAACGCCATCCACACCTATTATAAAAAATTCCTCTATCAGGAGATCCGCACCCCGATCTTTGAACACAGCGAATTGTTCAGCCGCGGCATCGGCAGCGAAACAGAGGTCGTCCAAAAAGAAATGTACACCTTCACCGACAAGTCGGACCGCAGCCTGACCCTGCGGCCCGAAAACACGGCCTCGGTGGTGCGGGCGGCCATCGAAAACAACATCTTCGAGACCCTGGCCCCGTTGCGCTTTTACTACATTGGCCCCATGTTCCGCTACGACAAGCCGCAGAAGGGACGCTATCGCCAGTTCCAGCAATTCGGTATCGAGGTTTTCGCCGACGATTCACCGCAAGTGGACGCCGAGGTCATCTTTGCGGCCGTGGATTTCCTTAAAAAACTCGGGATCGAAGCCATGCAGTTGGACTTGAATTCGGTGGGCTGCCCGCAATGCCGCCCCGGCTACCTGCAAGTGCTGCGTAAGGCGGCGCGCACCGAAGAGAGCCGGTTGTGCGCCGACTGCCGGCGCAAGATCGACGGCAACCCACTGCGCATCTTTGACTGCAAATTGCCCGCCTGCGCTGAAATCGCCGGGAGCCTGCCGCTGATCAGCGATCACCTGTGCGGCGAATGCCGGGACCATTTCGCCACGGTGCGCGAGACCCTGAGCTGGATGAACGTCTCCTTCCAGTTGAACCCGCGTATGGTGCGCGGCCTGGACTACTACACCAAGACCGCCTTTGAAATCACCTCGGGTCAGCTGGGCGCCCAGAATGCGTTGCTTGGCGGTGGCCGCTATAACAATCTGATCAAAGAGCTCGGCGGGCCCGACATGGCCGGCATCGGTTTTGCCGCCGGCATGGAACGCATCATCCTGCACCTGCAGCACCTGGAAGTGCCCCAGGCCAAGATCCTGTTCGTGGCCTACCAGGACCCGCAGTGGCTGGCCCACGCCATCCAGCTGGCCCAGGTCTTGCGCGAAGAAGGCTTCCCGGTCTACCTCGATTACCAGGGCAAGAACCTGAAAAAACAGTTCAAGAAAGCCGACCGCGTCGCGGCCGCCTTCACCCTGATCCTGGCCGAGGACGAGATCAAGAACGGTTCGGTCTCAATTAAGAACATGGCCACCCAGGAGCAGATCAAAATCTCTCTCAAGGAACTGAACGAATGGCTGAAAAAAAACTATTGAAGCGGGAGACCTACTGCGGCGCCGTCCGCGAAGAGGACGCCGGCCGGACCGTCACCGTCTATGGCTGGGTGAACAACATGCGCGAATTGGGCGGATTGACCTTCTTCGATCTGCGCGACCGTGAAGGTCTGCTGCAGGTCGTGGTCAACGAAACTTTCAGTAGACCCGAAATCCTCAAGGGCATCGGCAAGGAGACGGTCCTGGCCGTGAGCGGCCTGGTGGTGAAGCGCGCCAAGGCCAATCCCGACTTGCCGAGCGGCAGGATCGAACTCATCGCCACCGACATCGAGATCCTGGCTACTTCCGAAGTCCCGCCCTTTGTCCCGGAAAATCGCGCCAACGTCTCTGAGGAGCTGCGCTTCAAGCACCGCTATATCGACTTGCGCAACCTGACCATGCAGCAGAATTTCAAATTGCGCTCCAAGGTCAACCTGCTGGCCCGGAATTTCCTGGACAAAGAGGGCTTCCTGGACATCGAGACGCCGATGCTGACCAACGCCACCCCCGAGGGGGCCCGCGACTACCTGGTTCCTTCGCGCATATACAAGGGAAAAATGTTCGCCCTGCCGCAGTCGCCCCAGCAGTTCAAGCAGCTGCTGATGGTCGCCGGCTTCGAGCGTTATTTCCAGATCACCCGCTGTTTCCGCGACGAGGACCTGCGCGCCGATCGTCAGCCCGAATTCACCCAGATCGACATCGAGATGAGTTTCGCCGAACGCGACGAACTGTTCGCCATCGTCGAACGCCTGATGCGAGAGATCTTCGCCCTGCGCGGCCGCGATGTCGCCCTGCCTTTCCGGCGCCTGCCGTACCGGGAAGCCATGGAAAAATACGGCTCGGACAAGCCCGACCTGCGCATTCCCTACCAAATCCAGGATTTCACCGCCCAAGCCGGCTCGTGGAACAGCGACCTGCTAAATGCCGCCCTGGCTCAAGGGGCCAAAGTCAAGGGTCTGGTCATTCCCGATGCCGGCAACTTTTCGCGCAAGCAACTCGACGAGATCAACGAAATGGGGAAGAAACTTGGCGGCAAGGGCGTCATTTGGATGAAAAAGGGCGACGACGGTTTCAAGGCCTCGCTGAAGATTGCCTCCGCAACCATGGCTGCGTTTTATGAAAAGGGCCGCATCGATCCCGGTTCCCTGGTCCTGCTGGTCGCAGACCTCGAAACCCAGGCCCTTGTACTGGCCGGCAAGCTGCGCGAGCACTTGGGCGAAAAGTTCCGGGACAAAGACAGGCTGGAGTTCCTCTGGGTGACCGATTTCCCCCTCTTCTTCTACAACGAGGAGGAAAAGCGCCTCGACTCCAACCACCACCCCTTCACCGCACCAAGCCCCGAAGACATCTCTCTGCTCGACAGCCAGCCCCTGGCGGTCAAGGCCATCGCCTACGACCTGGTGCTCAATGGCGTGGAGATCGGCGGCGGCAGCAAAAGGATCCATGACATCGCCCTGCAGAAGAAGGTATTCCAGATGCTAAACCTGGAAGACAAGGAGATCGAGGAGAAGTTCGGCTTTTTTCTAAACGCCCTGAAATTCGGGGCACCGCCCCACCTGGGCATCGCCCTGGGTTTCGACCGCCTGCTGATGCTGTTGACGGGAGAGGACTCAATCCGCGAGATCATCGCCTTTCCCAAGACCACCTCTTCGCTCTGCCTGCTTACCGGTTCCCCTTCCGCCGTCTCCCAACGCCAACTCGATGAGTTGGGCATCGCCATAAAAAAATAATCCGGAGGTCTTCAATGAATTCGCTTGAGAGCAAACCCGCACGCTTCCCCGCTACTTTCTGGACGGCCAACACCATCGAGTTGTTTGAACGGGGCGCCTATTACGCCATGGCTTCGTTCGTGGTCATCTACCTGACGGAAAACCTGGGCATGAGCCCCACTTTCGCCACTTTCCTCAACGGCTCGCTCCTCTGGGGGCTGATCTACTTCCTGCCCATCGTCAGCGGCACCCTGGCCGATAAGTACGGTTTCAAGCGCTCCCTGATCACCGCCTTCATCATGCTTTCCCTTGGCTACCTGGTCATGGGCAACGTGCAGAGTTTCTTGCCGGCCGGGAGCAATTACACCATCCCGGTCCTGCTGGGCATCGTCCTCATCGGCCTGGGCGGCTCGATCGTCAAGCCCTGTATCGCCGGCACGGTGCAGAAGACATCCGGATTGCGCGCCACGCTGGGCTTCGGCATTTTTTACATGGTCATCAACATCGGTTCGATCAGCGGCCGCGGCGTCTCCTATTTCGTGCGCAGCCAGATGGGCATCCCGGCCATCTTCTTCCCGGTGGCCTTCGCTTTCACAATCGTTGGCCTGCTGATCGTATTCTTCATCTACCGCGAACCCGAATATGTCTCGGATGGCAAAAAGGACGGCCAGGTCGCGGCCAAGAAGACACTGAGCCAGGCGCTGCTGGGAATTGTCACCGTTTTGCGCAATTGGAAGTTCGTCTTTTTCCTGGTGGTCATCGGCATGTTCTGGATCCTTTATGTCCAGCTCTACAACCTGATCCCGCTTTTCCTGCGCTGGATCGATCCCCAGGCCCCGGTCGAGCTCTACACCCTGGTCAACCCGATCATGATCGTCTCACTGCAGTTGCTCATCACCCGCCTGGCCAAAAAATGGACCCCGGTGCGCTCGATTATTTTCGGTGTCCTGGTCACCACCATCGGCATGCTGGTCAACATACTGGCGCCCATGCTGTTCGCCGATATTTCGCTAAAAGTCTCCCTGCTCCGCTTCGGAAGTTTCCATGTCCTGCTGCCGCTGGCCGGGATCTTCCTGCTCGTTTCCATCGCTTCCATGGCCCTGGGTGAAATGTTCGCCTCACCGCGCATCTACGAGTACATCGGCGCCATTGCCCCCAAAGGGCAGGAGGGGCTATACCTGGGCTATGCCAACCTGCCCGTGGCCCTGGGCTCGATTGTGGGCGCGCCCCTTGGCGGCCGCCTGTTCGAGATCTTTATCGCCAACCCGGTCGCCAAGGGCCAACCGGCCAATCCCTATGCAATTTGGCTGATCGTGGCCGGCATGGGTGTGGTCTCCATGGTGGGCTTGGCCCTCTACGACCGCTTCCTTATGCATAAAAAAGATTAAGCGTTGATCACAAAGGAAATACTGTAGGGGCAGGCCCCTGTGCCTGACCTTTTTTC
>JAHIKI010000046.1 GCA_018897435.1 Acidobacteriota bacterium
ATGAAGCAATTTTGTCTATTTTCTTCACAACCACCAACACTGGGGTTTAGAGAATTTGCTGCTTGGGATTTGGAATTTATAAAGGGCGGGTCACCGACTCCGCCCCTACAGATCTTATTCGATATCCCGGGCGGGTTTGAAACCCGCCCCTACATCCGGAATGGCCTTGGGCAGGCACGGGGGCTTTTGCCTTTTGCCTTTTACCTTTGTTTTTGTCTTCCCTCTTCCCTCATCACGCATCACGTATTGCCCATCGCCCCTTGCCCATAGCCTCTCTTTTCTTACCCTATACCCTTTTCTTGTTGACATTTTCTCCCCGGAGATTTATATTGATCTTATGGCAAGAGATCATCGGGAATGGCTGAAACAAGCCGAATATGACTTGGAAACCGCAAAATTCATGCATTCAGGGGACAGATTTTTCTATGCGGTTTTCATGTGCCACCTGGCCATGGAAAAGGCGTTGAAAGGCTTGTATCAGAAAAAATATCAGAAAATCCCTGAAAAAACCCATAACCTGGTGTTTTTTTTGGAGAAGCTGGAGACTGCTCCGCCCGAGGCAACCGGGAAATTCATCGTCAGGCTGAATTCGGCCAGCGTGGCCACTCGCTACCCGGAATCTCTGGCGGTCATCAGCAGCAATTACACCGGGGCGATCGCCAAAAGCATTATTGACGAAACCCAGGAGGCGCTGGAATGGGCAAAGCGGCAGTATTGAAGATCATCGCGCAATTCAAGGATGCCCTTGAAAAAAAAGGGATAAAGATCGAAAGGATCGTTTTATTTGGATCATACGCTGCCGGCACGCAGCGGGAAGACAGCGACATCGACCTGGTCATCATCTCGGACGATTTTTCCGGAATGGGTTATTGGCAGCGGATCGACCTGCTTTCCGACGCCATTTACGAGGTTTTCAAGCCGATCGAGGCCGTGGCCATGACCGGCGCCGAATGGGAAAATGGCGATTCGTTCATTGCCGACTTCGCGCGCAACGGCGAAGTGGTCTTCGCCGCCTGATATCCCGGCGCCCGGGAAAATTTTATATCCTTCTCTTTTGCATTGATTGCCTTTCTCTTCAATTGAATTTCGAACCTTTTCTTCGTTTCGGTCATTTGATCATTGGAATTTGGGATTTATTTGGAATTTGCTGCTTGTGATTTGGAATTTCAGTCTTCCCGTCTACCGCACTCCGTCAACCGTATACCAAGTCCTTGCCCTGTTGAAGAGTTGAAGGGTTAACGAGTTCACGGGGTAAGAAAAAGTTCGATCTATTGCGCCTGACCCTTTAACTCATCTACTCTTGAACCCTTAAACAAAAGTCTTTAATAATTTGACAATTTTTCCCTGATTTCCTATGATGATTCCTGTCAGCCGCAACGCGGGAATGAGAGATATAAAAAAGGATTCGCCATGTATCAAAAAAAGATCGACTGGACAAATAATTCGCTGGCTTCGGCGGATGATTTGTGCTGTCGCGATTGGGCGGGGAAACGCCTGCTTACGAAATAAAAGTCATGATGACCATTAAACTCTTTTCCGGAAAGTTTGAATCTGTCCCAACAGCCACTTCCTGGTATCTGGCAAACCTTGGGGAGGCGCGAGGCAAACAGGAATTGTATACCCGGCAATCCCCGCAGCGTCTCAAGGCGCTCCGGGAACACGCCCTTATTGAGAGCGCTGTGTCATCCAACCGCATCGAGGGTGTTGTCGTCGATCAATCCCGCATCGCCACCATCGTTTTCGGCAAGTCGTTGCTGCGCGATCGGGATGAAGAGGAAGTCCGGGGATACAGGCAGGCCCTGACCTTGATCCATGAGCAGGGCGTACATCTCCCTGTTTCGCAAGAGACCGTTTTGCAACTCCATCGCTTGACCCGCGGCGAGATCTGGGACGCCGGAAAATACAAAGATAAGGACGGCGACATAATCGAGAAATTTCCCGACGGGCGCTCGCGGGTCCGCTTCAAGACGGTCAGCGCCGCGGCTGCACCGTCCAGCATGAGGATTTTGCTGGATATCTACCATGAAGCCCTCCGGGAGCGCATCATCCCGCCCCCCATACTCCTGGCGGCCTTCAACCTGGATTTCCTTTGCATTCATCCATTTCGCGACGGTAACGGGCGCGTCTCGCGGCTTTTGTTGCTCCTGCAATGCTACCACCTGGGGTTCGAGGTGGGCCGCTACATCAGCCTGGAGCGCCTCATCGAGGAGAACAAGGAACGGTACTATGAAACCCTGGAACAAAGCTCCCGCGGCTGTCACGAGGGCAAACACGACCCCTGGCCCTATCTCAATTACCTCCTCTTCATCATCAAGACCGCATATAAGGAATTCGAAGAGCGCCTCGGCCAGATCAATATCCCCAAAGGCGAAAAGACGAACCTGATCCTTCGGGCCATTGACAGGAAAACGGGCCCTTTCCGCATCGCCGAGATTCAGAATGAGTGCCCGAATGTAGGCGTGGATATGATCCGGCGCGTTTTGAAGAACCTGCGGGCGGAAAAGCAAGTGGAGTGCCTGGGCCGCGGGCAGAGTGCCCGCTGGCGCAAGACCGGGCATTGGCAATTGGGTAACAGCGAATGAATCGGGTAATGAATTGGGTAACAAGGGAAGGTTCTCAATGATTCGGAAAGAAAGCAAGCATTCCGCCGGGATGGGTTCTCGTATTCAGGGAGGGAACCTGGAGAAGTTAATTTCGGAGATCCTGAAATTCCGCGACCGTCGCGATTGGGCGCAGTTCCTTTATCCGAAGAATCACATTTTTAAGGGGTTGCTGAATGAATCCTGAAATTGGAAAAACGGGCAGCGAACTTTTTATTGTCGATAACAGTGATGAAGATTGGAAAGTTTTGCATTACCTTCATGATTGGTGTCAGATATCAAAAGTTATCAATATCGCTACGGCGTATTTCGAAATTGGAGCACTTCTTGCGTTAAAGGA
>JAHIKI010000047.1 GCA_018897435.1 Acidobacteriota bacterium
ATGGGACAATCAGGGCAAGATCAAGGTGTTCAACGATGCCTTCGAGGGGCTTACTGGCTACGGGGCGGAGGAAATGGCCGGCCGGTCGCCAGAAGTCCTCATCCCCGAAGAGAAGCGGACCGAGGCACTGCAAAAGATCGAGGCAACCTTGAAGGGCGACTCCTGGCAAGCGGTAGAAATCCCCATTCGCTGCAAGGATGGGAGGATTGCCATTTGCCTTTGGAATTCCGCCAACATCTATTCACCCGACGACAAGACCTTGCTGGCCACCCTGGCGCAGGGACTGGACATCACCGAGCGCAAGCGGGCAGAAGAAGCATTGCGGCAAACCAAGGAAAAGCTTCTGTCCATTCTCAATAGCATGACTGACTACTGCTATATCGTTTCCAAGGACTATCGAGTGGAGTTCATGAACAAGGCCGGTGTAGAAAAGTTTGGCGATCGGTCGGGCGACGTGTGTTACATGGCTCTCTTCAATAGAGAATCTCCCTGCCCTTGGTGCACGGCGGCGGAAGTGCAAGAAGGAAGAACGGTTAGGTGGGAGCATTCTTCGCCAACGTTGGCAGGCACCTTTGACATAATAGACTCCCCCCTGGCAAATGCGGACGGAACCATCTCCAAGCTGGCAATTTGGCGGGATATCTCGGAGCGCAAGTGCACTGAGGATGAAATCAAGGCATCACTCAAGGCGAAAGAAGTGCTTCTGAAAGAAGTTCACCATCGGGTCAAGAACAACTTGCAGATCATTTCCAGCCTGCTCAACCTTCAGCTCGGATACATCAAGGATAAAGGGGCCCTTGAGTTGTTCAAAGAAAGCCGGAACCGCATCAAGTCCATGGCTTTTATCCATGAGGAGTTGTACCGATCCAAGCAACTATCCAACGTCAACTTCACTGAGTACATTCGAAACCTGGCAGCTACTCTGTTCCGTTCGTACGGAGTCGATCCGAATACCGTCGCCCTCAAGATCGAGGCAGATGACGTTCTACTGGGCGTGGATGCGGCCATCCCCTGTGGTTTGATTGTCAATGAACTTGTCTCGAATGCCCTGAAACACGCTTTCCCGGAAGGCAGGAAAGGCGAAATCCGCATCGGGTTTCGCCGGCAGAATGACAACGGATTTGCACTGACTGTTTGTGACAACGGTATTGGCTTCCCGAAGGACGTGGACTTTCGAAATACGGGATCATTGGGCTTGCAAATTGTGTGCACGTTAACAGATCAGATGCATGGCATTATCGAACTCCGCGGAGTTGGTGGCACGGAGTTCAGGATTATGTTCACCGAGGCAGCGGGGAAATAGGTGATGAGAGGCATGGACTGTGTGGCGCATGGGCTGCTATGGCGAGGGATGGTTAGCCGGCAGCCTTCCTGGTAAATGAAGTGAAACCGGTCATTCCAAACTATGAGATTCTTGAGACGCTGGGCGAGAGCCTGCAAGCCGTCGTCTACAAGGCGTTCCACAAGAGGAATCCACAGCGACTGCTGGCTCTCAAAGTCTTGAAAGTCGCTTCACTCACCGACGAGCAGAAGAGGTACTTCCGTCAGAAGATCGAGCAATTGAAAGTATTACATGATCCGCTTGTGATCACACCCTTGTCCTTCGAAGCCAAGGGGGACGTCCGGTTCATAACCCAGGACTATTTCAAGGGAGTGTCCCTCGATGCATGGGCCAAGGCACAGAAAAAGGTCAGTCTGAAGGATTTCTTCCGGATCGCGTGCAAGTTGGCCCAGGGCCTGGACGATGTTCATAAGGCCGGAATCGTTCATGGTGGCGTCAAGCCGCATAATATCCTGATAGAGCCTGACACCCTCGACATTCGGCTGATCGATTTCATGACTCCCCTCGATGTGAGAGATGTGAGTCATTTCATCTATGACAGGAGCTTTGTCGAAGGGACTCTCGCCTACACTTCTCCGGAACAGACCGGGCGTATCAACCATAGAGTCGATTTCTCCACGGACCTGTATTCCGTAGGAATTGTTTTCTACGAATTGCTCACCGGGCGGCTTCCCTTCTTTTCGACCGACCCGCTGGAACTGATCCATTCCCATCTTGCTGAAGAAGCGCCGGGCATGCACGAGTTGAACCCCGAGATCCCATCGGTTATGGGCAAGATCGTCAGCCGGCTGACGCTCAAACAGCCTGAGAAGCGATACCAGAGTGGCGTGGGGCTACTGGTGGATCTCACGCGATGCAGGGACGAATGGCTGTCCACGGGTACGGCCGGGGAGTTTCCGCTGGGGAGCCGGGATCGTCGCCACCGCGTTGTTTTTGTTTCCAAGATGGTGGGGCGAGATCGCGAGGCGGGAATCATCCTGAAGGAATATGAGAGAGCGGTCGAAGGTTCTTTCCGTTGCCTGCTGATTTCAGGATTGCCCGGCATCGGCAAGACCCGCCTGATTCAAGAGCTTCAGAAACCGATCGTGGAACACCGGGGGTACTTCACTTCCGGCAAATTCGATGTTTATCAGAAGAACATTCCATACAGCTCCCTCATCCAGGCTCTCAGAAACCTCATGAGGACTTTTCTGACGGAGAGCGATGAGCGGGTCGCCACCTGGAAGAAAAGGATCATGGACGCTGTGGGGGATCACGGAAAGGTCATAACCGAGGTAATTCCTGAGCTGGCGATCCTGATTGGTCCCCAGCCGGAGGTCAGGCCTCTTCCTCCTGTGGAGTCCCGAAACCGCTTTCACGATCTGTTCGGCCGTTTCCTGACGTGTCTGGCCGGCGAGAAGCATCCGTTGACGGTTTTCATCGACGATCTTCAGTGGTGCGACGCGGCCTCCTTTGATTTTCTGTCCAACGTGTTTGCCAACTACAAGGAACATCCCTACCTCTTCCTCCTGGGGGCCTATCGCCATAACGAGGTAGACTCGAGTCATCCGCTGGCGAAGCTGATCCGGAGTATCAAGGAAGACGGACAACCTCTGGAGGAGACAAGGCTGGGCCCTCTCGAGCCGAGGTATTGCCACGAGATGGTGTCGTATATTCTCGATTCGCCGCTTTCTCAAACACAGGATCTGTCGGAGTTCATAGCCCGTCTGACCGAGGGGAACCCGCTGTTTGTGAGCGAGAGTTTGTCCTATCTGCACAACGAGGAGTTGCTCTATCTCGATGAGAACCGCTGCTGGCAGTGGGACCTGGACAAGATCCGGCGGACCGATATGCCGTCAACGGTCGTGGGGCTGTTCAGCTCCAAGGTCCGGAGCCTGCCTCCTGATGCGGTTACGCTGCTCGAATACTGCGCCTGCATGGGGAACCGTTTCGCGCCCGACGAGGTCAGCCTGGTCCGTGACATCCGTTTGCTGGACTTGTTCGAGACACTGAAACCGGCGCTTGGCGAAGGGCTTCTGATGGAAAGCAAGGACCAGTTGCAGTTCGTTCACGACCGGGTGCAGGAGGCGGTGCTCAGCGGCATCAAACCGGAAAGGCGGCGCCTCATTCACTGGGAGATCGGCAACCATCTTCTTTCCGTTGTTCCGGAGAACGCGGATCTGGAGAAGTTGGATAATCTGTTCGCCATCGCCGCACATCTCAATCTAGGAAGGAAGGAGACCCTAAAACGAAAAACGGCCTACCGGCTATCGGACATCAACTTCCACGCGGGCAACAAGGCACTGGATTCCCTGGCTGCGGAAGCGGCCAATGAGTATTTCCGCCATAGCCTTGAACTCCTGCCTGAGGACTGTTGGGATACGCAGTACGACCGAACGTTCAAGATCTTTCAGGAACTGGCCAAAACCGAGCTGATGTGCGGACGATACGAGCATTCGGAAAAACTGCTGAATCAACTGCTTGAGCACGCAAAAACCGATCTCGATAAGGCAGAGGCGCTGGCGGAACAAACGACTTCACTTTCGTCCATTGGCAACTTCATCAAGGCGATTGAAACGGCCAATCGGGGGCTGGCCTTCTTCGGCAAATCAATCCCTGAGGATCCTGAGCTGGCGGAGAAAAAACGTGAAGAACTGATGAATGAGATCAAGGCCAAGCATGTTGACGTGTGGAATACCATCCTGAACATGCCTTTTACCGAGGAAAGGAAGAGCAAGATCGAATTGGCCTTCTACAGCGAACTCATACCCGACCTTTATATGTCCGGCTTGGTTCCTCAACTCTATCTCTCGGCCGTGCAGTCAACGCAACATTGTCTGGCCGGCGGCATGGACGAGTCGGTCATTTACTCGTTCAGCATCATGGGGCTTTACCTGGGGGAACAGGGGGAATTCGAACAAGCCTTTCGGTACGAGGATCTCGCGCGCGATCTCTCGGCGAAGAACCCGAACACCTTTGGCGCCACCCGCGGCATGAACGGGATTGTCTGGTGCAACATGCACTCTAGAAGCCATCCCGAAGAGATCGCGAATTACTGTCTCAAGGCGATACAGTGCGGGAAGAACTGTGGCGACCTGTACAATGCCGGTCTTTCCTACGGTCCCCTGATGTGGAACCTGCAAGTGCGGGGGGCCGATCTCTCGGCCATCGAGGAGTATGCCGAAGAATGCTTCGAGTTCTCGAAGAAATACCGCCTGTTGTTTTCCGCGGGCCTAGCCGAGGTGATGAAGGCCGGATGGATAGCGCCGATGAAAAAGGGCTACACGCCTGCTCCCATGGAGGACAAACTCCGACAATGGGAAAAGGAGAACCACATAGCCTTGGCGGGAAGTTTCTACGTCCACATGGCCGTGAGCCACCACTATTTCGGAGAATATGAAAAGGCGGACGAATATCTGCGGGGCGTCAATCGCTATCTCACCGGCCTGACCGACAATGTCCTGAAACGTCAGTGGTACGTGTTCCGGGTACTAAACGCCCTGCGGCTGTATGAAATGGGCGCCTACCCCGGAGACCAGAATCAACTGCTGGCAGAAATCCAACCGCTGATCAAGAAGGTGGAAACATGGGCGCGGTTGGGGCCCCTGCTGAAGCCCTACCTCCTCTTCCTCTACGCGGATATGGAAAGGGTGCTGGGTTGCTCCAGAGAAGCCCGGAACCTGTTCCTGGACGCCGTGGAATTGGCGCATCAGTACGGGTACACGCTTCTGGAGGGCCACCTGCACGAATGCCTGGGTGAGATGATTGCGACGGAGCCTGCCATTGGTGAAGCGTGTCCCGAATACGAGACATGCAACAGGAAGAAACGATCCTGCGATAGATGGTGGTTTTGTACGAAGATCAGTGCCGCGATAGCGAGGGGGTCGTCCCGCTATGACAGCGTCGCCGGGGTCTTCGTTCGGGAGGCGGCGCGTTTATACAGGGAATGTCATGCCGAACGAAAAGAAATGGCCTTAATGGAGAACTATCCGGAGTGTTTCGAGGAAGAAGTCCCGGCTGCCATGCCGGTTGAAGCGGTGCCTGCTGCCACCTACACCCTTCCCTCTTTGGATGTTGACTACCTCATGAAATCGTCCCTTGCCATTTCGGCGGAAGTCAACCCGGACGCCCTGCTGAACAAGATCATGAATGTGGTTCTGGAGGCTTCGGGGGCGCAGAACGGCTACCTGCTGATGGACGAGGACGGGCAATTGTTTGTCTGCGCTGAAAGCCACATCACGGATCGGAACGTGGTCCGGACCGGCAAACACGAGATCAACGACGTGCCGGGTGTTCCTAAGGCCATCGTTCGTTATGTCCATCGGACCAGGATGAGGGTGATCCTGAACAACGCTTCGGGAGAGGGGGAATTCAAGGACAATCCCGAGGTCCGGGATATGGCCCTCAAGTCCGTCCTTTGCCTTCCGTTGATCAAGCAGTCCAGACTGATTGGGATTCTCTACCTCGAGAACCATTTGTCCGATGCTGTTTTCACGCCGGAAAAGACGGAGATGACCGAACTTCTGACCTCACAAGCGGCCATCTCTCTGGAGAACGCCCGCCTGCTCGACGAAATGAAGCAGGCGGAGAACCAGATCAAAGCCTCACTGAACGAGAAGGAGTTGCTGCTTAAGGAGATTCACCATCGGGTCAAAAACAACCTGCAGGTCATTTCCAGTCTGCTCAACCTTCAGCTCGCGCAGGTCAAAGACAAACAGGCGAAAGAGATGTTCAGAGAGGGCCGGGATCGCATTAGGTCCATGGCGTTCATTCATGAGGGGCTGTATCGATCCGAACGCCTGTCGGACGTTGATTTCGCCGGATATGTTCGCAGCCTGACTGGGAGTCTGTTCCGTTCATACGGAATCAGTTCGAATGCCGTTTCCCTGAAGATAAATGCAGGCAAGTCCGTGCTGGGCATTGATACGGCCGTTCCCTGTGGGTTGATAATCAATGAGCTTGTTTCCAATTCCCTGAAACACGCGTTTCCAAAAGGCCGAAAAGGCGAGATATTCATCGATCTTCATTGGCAGGGTGGCAACCGGTTTGTGCTGGTGGTCGGCGACAATGGCGTCGGTTTTCCGGAGGATGTGGACTTCCGAAATACGGAATCGTTGGGCCTGCAATTGGTATGCACGTTGACAAATCAGATGGATGGCACGATCGAGCTTGATCGCAGGGGTGGAACGAAACTCACAATCGCGTTCACGGACATCAACGGAATGAAACCGTAAGCGAAAGGAGAAAAAGGATGGCGAAGACACGGATTCTGGTCGTTGAGGATGAAGGCATAATAGCCAAGGACATACAGAACATACTGGAAAGCCTGGGATATGCGGTCACTGCTGTTGTTTCCTCCGGCGAGGACGCGATCGAGAGGACCGAGGAGACACGCCCGGATCTGGTGTTGATGGATATTGTCCTCAAGGGGACCAACGGTATTGAGGCGGCTGATCAGATCCGCAATCGTCTCGGTATCCCGGTCGTCTACCTTACCGCCTATGCTGATGATGAGACATTGCAGCGCGCGAAGATAACGGAGCCCTATGGCTACATACTCAAACCTTTCGAAGAACGGGACTTCCGCGCAATCATCGAGACCGCCCTCTACAAGCATAGGATGGAGAAGAAGCTAAGGGAGAGCGAGCAATGGCTTTCGGTCACACTCAAAAGCATAGGGGACGCGGTAATAGCCACGGATGTGAACGGGCTTGTAACCTTCATGAATCCTGTTGCCGAGGCCCTGACCGGCTGGCAACGGGACGATGCTGCGGGAAAGCCTCTGAAAGATGTCTTTCATATCGTGAATGAGGAAACCGGCATGGCGGTCGAAGATCCTGCGAAAAAAGCGCGTACCGAAGAGGTTGTTGTCGGATTGGCCAATCACACCGTGTTGATAGCCAAAGACGGAACGAGACGACCTCTCGATGATTGTGCGGCTCCCATCAAGGACGAGCAAGGGCATATGATCGGCGCCGTCTTGATCTTCAGGGACATCACGAAGCAGAGGAATGCCGTGAAAGAGAAGGAGCGACTGGAGGCTCAACTGCGCCAGGCACAGAAGATGGAAGCCGTAGGCCGCCTGGCCGGTGGCATTGCGCACGATTTCAACAACCTGCTCACGGTTATCCAAGGGTATGCGGACCTCGCCCTGGCAAAGGTGGATAAGAACCAGCTCCTGCATGCAGACCTTGATGAGATTCGAAAGGTCTGTGTGCGGGCGAGCGGTTTGACCCGGCAACTGCTCCTGTTCAGCCGCTTGCGGCCAACCAAATCGGTTCCCCTTGATGTCAACGAGGCGATCAACGGCCTGGTCAATATGCTGACGCGTTTGCTCACCGAGAACGTCACACTGACCCGCCGCATGGCGGAGGGGCTCTGGATGGTCGAGGGGGATCCGGGCTCCCTTGAACAGGTGATCCTTAACTTGGTGGTCAATGCCCGCGATGCCATGCCCCAAGGAGGAGAGATTGTCGTTACGACGGAGAATGTCCATGTGGATGAGAAGCTCTGGGAGGTGTGTGCCCAAGCGCGACCAGGGGATTTCGTGCGTGTGTCGGTCCGCGACTCGGGAGTGGGCATGGATCAGGACACGATGATGCACCTTGCCGAGCCTTTCTTTACGACAAAGAAACCAGGGGAGGGGACCGGGATGGGGTTGGCTGTGGTGTACGGTATCATCAAACAGCACGGAGGATGGATGCATGTGGAGAGCAAGCCGCACGAGGGGTCTCTCTTCAGCGCCTATCTGCCTGCAACCGCCCGGGCGGCCGAAAAGGAGCGCGACAAACAGGTCCCCGCGGAAGGCCTACGGGGCAAAGGGGAGCGGATACTCTTCATCGAGGACAATGATGCTGTGAGGAAGTTCGGTACAAGGGGGCTCTCGGAGCATGGGTATACTGTGTTTGCCGCAGCCAATGCGCAGGAGGCCGAGGTCATCTTTGAGAAAGAGGGAGGGAACTTCGATCTCATTTTCAGTGATGTCGTCCTGCCGGACGAGAGTGGCCCCATGGTCGTAGAGCGGCTTCTCAAGCGCAAGCCCGGCATCACGGCGGTGTTTGCCACCGGCTACAGCAAAGGCCGGACGGATTGGAGCATTATCGAAAAAGGCGCTTATTCGTACCTGCTGAAACCCTATTCGTTATCCGACATGTTGGCACTCCTGCACAATGCTTTGAAAGCGACAGAGAGAAAGAAGGCATGACCCAGGCGATGCACTCGCACTAGCCCGCATTTCTCACAAATATTTGCTGCAATTGCGGATATGGACATGTCTACGGCGTCAGGCTCGGTCGGATACCTCCATCGTACCAACAGTACGTCTCCGGTCTCCTCGGTCGCCTTCCTTGTATCCATACCCATCTGCGCAATTTCGCGACAATATCTGTGAGAAATGCGGGCTAGTCCAATCACGGCAACGTTCTCGCTCTCAGGTGGCAGCGCCATCTCGTTGCCATGCAGTATGACTGGGTTGTCCGCAACAAGTTCGCCATTCGGGTCACCTATGAAGTGACCGTTGAAGAACTCCCACTGCCAGCTTTGCCGGGGCTGTAAATAGGAGAGGTTTCGCGCTGGCTGCGTTTGGCCCGGGGATCTTTGCGGAAAAAACTAAAAAACAGTCTTTACTGGGCGGCCTGGCTTTCGCCTTCTATGGTGGTTAGAAGGGTTTGTGCTTCCATGGCGCTGGGTGTGTTGGGATACTCGGATAGGATCCGTTTCAGCCCCGCGGCCGCCTCTTCCTGCCGTTGGTTCCTGATCTGCATTTTGGCCAGCTGTATGAGGATGAGCTCCTTGGCCATGGCGGTCTTTTTATCGGCCAACATGCGCTTGAGCAGGCTTTCCGCTTCTTGGGTTTTCCCGCCGGCTGTCAGTATGGTGGCGCTGAGGATTTGCTTTTCATCGTTGAGCATGGCGATGCGGCTGGCAGGGAATTCTTTCAGAACAGCTTCGGCTTTTTTTAGGTCGCCTTTTTCATAATAAAGGACGGCGATGAACAACCTTCCCGCAGCCGAGATCCCTTTTTTGAATTTCATTTCCTGGAGCTTGGTGATTTTTTGGTCCGCGCTCATTTTCGTGTCGTTGCGGACACGGAACGCTTCGCTATAAACTTTGTTTTCAGCCGTGGAACTCAGGTTCTTGAAAAAAAACACGGCCAGCAGAATGAGGATGGCCAAAGCGGCGATGCCCGCGGCCGCGAGGATGCGCCGGCGGTTATTAAAAAAAAAGGTTATGGTTTTCTCAAAAAAAT
The DNA here is from genome assembly GCA_018897435.1 of Acidobacteriota bacterium. Classification (GTDB taxonomy): domain Bacteria; phylum Acidobacteriota; class Aminicenantia; order UBA2199; family UBA2199; genus UBA2199. The sequence continues at coordinate 9,570 of JAHIKI010000047.1, forward strand.
GGATAAACGGATCGGCCTTCAAGTGTTCCTTTTCCTTTTTTTTCATTTTTACCTCAATTTTGCGCCTGAGATGACTCGAACATCCAACCCTGGGATTAGGAATCCCATGCTCTATCCTTTGAGCTACAGGCGCAAGAATACAGCAATATCACTTTTCGCCGCCCGTGTCAATTGACCTTTGGGGGCAATCATGCTAAATTGAGAAGGCATATGCGCCGCTGCCAAACCGCGATAGGGCTGCCAGTCGGTTTTTCGGCTATTGCGGGCAGCGGCGGCAGAGGAATTGGAGAATGAAAAACAAAAACATCAAGGGCGTGCGTTTGATCGTGGCTGCCATGGTTCTGTTTTTTATCGTTTTCGTCATCATCCGCCTCTATTTTGAAGAAAGCAAGAATTTCTCGCCCCTGGCCCTGAAAGGCAGCACCTTGATCTTCGGGTTGTGGATCATCATCATTCTTTTCGGCCTGACCTTTCTTTTCATTCTGGCCCGCAATATACTGAAAATGTATCTTGAAAATAACCAGAGCGGCACCGGGCACAGCTTCAAAAACAAGCTGGTCTTTTTTTTCATCGCCTTTTCCCTTGTCCCGACCCTGCTGCTCTTTATTTTCGCCACCGATGTCATCTCGCAGAGCATCGAGCAGTGGTTCAAGACCCCCATCGAAAACATCATGCACAACGTCGAGGACGTCAAAAAAAATTACTACGGCAAGATCAACGAGGATCTCGAGCATTTTTCAGGCCTGATCGCTGCCATGATCCAGCAAAAGAGAATGTACACCGATGAGAACAAGATTTTCCTGCAGAACAAGCTCAAGGAGAAGATGCTGGAATACAAGCTCGACGTGGTCAACATCTATAAGAATAAAAACGAGGTGTTCGCCATTTTCAATCCGCGCATTCCCATGCAGGAGTATAAGAACCTGCCGCTGAACATCGTCTACCGCGGCCTGGGCGGCGCCGGCTTTACCACCATCGACACCTTGAAGACCGGGGAGTTGATCCGTAACGGCGTTGCCTTCGACATCACCCAGGGCGACAAGATGCTGATCATCACCGGAAAATACTTTCCGGAAAGCTATACCCGCAGCCTGAACGCTTTAGCGGGCATGGTCAGCAAGCACAGCCAGATGCGCGTCCTGCGCGATCCGGTCAAAAACACCTATATCCTGCTTTTTTTGTTCATCACCATCCTGATAATCTTTTCCGCTTCCTGGCTCGGGTTTTACCTAGCCAAGGGCATCACCGTGCCGATTGAAAAACTGGTATTGGCCACAGCCGAGATCGCCAAGGGCAACCTGGATGTACGCATTGATTACAAGGCCAAGGATGAATTCAACACCCTGATCAATGAATTCAACCGCATGGCTTTTGACCTGAAGGAGAACCGCGACAAGCTGAACCGGCGCACCATCGAACTGCGCCACCGCCGCAGCATTACCGAAACCATCCTGAAAAACATCACTTCCGGTGTCATGGCCCTGAACGCCAGCGGCGAGATCATTGCCATCAATCCCGAGGCCGCCCGCATGCTGTCATTGGACATGGAAGTGGTGGCGCGGAAAAATTTCGCGGCCGTAATCTCGGAAACCATTTACCAGGACATTCATGTATTGATCCGCAAGGCCTTTGAAACCCGCTTCAAGCTGATCGAAAAGGAGATCGATGTCAAATTGAAGGGCAAGTACATCAACCTGGCCGTCAAGATCACCCAGCTGCGCAATCCGATCAACAACCGTTTCGCCGGCTTGCTGGTGGTTTTGACCGACCTGACCGAACTTATCAAGGCCCAGCGCATGCTCGTGTGGCGCGAAGTGGCCAAACGCATCGCCCACGAGATCAAGAATCCCCTGACCCCGATCCAGATCTCTTCACAAAGGATCTTGCGCTCGTTGGATCAGCCTCCGGACAAATTCCGCTCCATAGTCGAAGACAGTCTGAACATCATTTCCCAGGAGTTGGCTTCGATCAAAAACCTGGCCGAGGAATTCGCCAATTTCGCCCGTCTGCCCGAGATCAAGTTCAGCCAGGGCGATATCAACGAAATACTGGAAAAACTTCTGACCGTGTACACTTCCATTTACCAGAACGTCCAGTTCAAGGTCAAGCTCGATGTGGAACTGCCGTCTCTGGTCAAGCTCGATGTCGAACAGATCAAGAGGGTGTTGGTCAATGTTTTGGACAATGCCCTGGAGATCATCGGCAAGGAAGGCGAGATCGAAATTTCCACCAGTTACAACGGCGAAAGCAAGTTTATCACCATCGAGATCGCCGACAATGGGCCCGGCATCAGCGATGAAGACAAGCAGAAAGTGTTCATGCCCTACTTTTCCAAAAAGAGTTCCGGCACCGGCCTGGGCCTGGCCATCGCCCACAACATCGTCGAGGAGCACAACGGCCTGATCTCGATTACCGACAACCACCCGCAAGGGGCCAGGTTCATCATCGAACTGCCGGCTTGAAATGCATCGTGGGGCTTGAGCGTTTTACAGGACTAGGCGCACAGAGAAAATAAAAGAGGAGAAATCAGCCATGTCCGAAAAAATGTTACCGATCAAGGAAGTGGCCGCCCGTTTCGGTATCGCCGAAGCGGAACTGTATTTTTACGGACCCTACAAAGCCAAATTGGAACCTTCGCTGGCCCGGCGTCTGGACAAGTGCGAAAGCTGCGGCAGGCAGGTGCTGGTGACCGCGACCACCCCGACTCCGGCCGGCGAAGGAAAAACCACCACCGCCATCGGCCTGTCCATGGCCCTGAACCGCATCGGGGTAAAATCCATCGTCACCCTGCGCGAGCCATCCTTGGGGCCGGTCTTCGGCATGAAAGGCGGGGCTACCGGCGGCGGCGCCTCCCAGGTGTTGCCCGCCGACGAGATCGACCTGCACTTCACCGGGGATATCCACGCCGTCACCACGGCCAACAACCTGCTGGCGGCAATGATCGATAACCACATCCAGCAGGGCAACCGCCTGGCCATCGACACGCGGCGCATCGCCTGGCGGCGGGTGATCGACATGAACGACCGTGCCTTGCGTGAGATCGTCATCGGTTTGGGCGGCCGGCAGAACGGTTTCGCCCGCGAGGACGCCTTCAACATCTCGGTGGCCTCGGAGGTCATGGCCGTACTGTGTTTGGCTGAAGATTTCCAGGACCTGAAGGACCGCTTGGCCAAAATGGTTATCGGCTACACCTCCAAAAGCAAACCCATCACTGCCGCCGACCTGAAGGCCGTGGGCTCCATGGCCCTGCTGCTGAAAGATGCCATTAAACCCAACCTGGTGCAGACCTCGGAAGGCACGCCGGCCATCATTCACGGCGGCCCTTTCGCCAATATCGCCCATGGCACCAATTCCATCCAGGCCATACGCCTGGCTCACGCCCTTGCCGAAGTCACGGTCACCGAAGCCGGTTTCGCCTCGGAACTGGGCGGCGAAAAATTCCTGAATTTCGTTTGCCAGACGGGAAAATTCAATGTGGATGCCGTGGTGCTGGTCACCACGCTGCGGGCTTTGAAATATCACGGCGGAGCCGGCAAGGATAATCTCGCTGAAAAGAACCTGGAGGCCCTGGTTAAGGGATTTGACAACTTGGATAAGCACATCGAGAACATGCAGGCCTTCGCTGTGCCTCTGGTCGTGGCCGTCAATTATTTTTCCGATAACGATGCCGAGGAATTGGCGCTCACCGTGAAGCATGTCACTTCCCGCCAAGCCAAAGCCTTCATCTGTGACCCTTTCAACAAGGGGGGTGAAGGTTGTCTGGACCTGGCCCGGGAAGTCGAGCAAGCCACACGCTCCGGGGTCCGGGTCAGACCCATTTATGAGCCGGACTGGACCATCCCCCGCAAGATCGAGATCATCGCCGAAAAAATGTACGGCGCCGCCCGCATCAACTACACCCGCCAGGCCCGTAAGGATATCGAACTGCTCAACGATCTCGGCTATGACAAGCTGCATGTGATCATCGCCAAAACACCCAACTCGCTTTCGGATGATCCCAAGGCCCTGGGCCGACCGCAAAATTTTGACGTAGATGTGGACCGGGTTTTCCTTTCGGCCGGGGCCGGTTTTGTGGTGGCGGTCTGCGGCGAGATCATGCTCATGCCGGGCCTGCCCCGGAACCCCGCCGCCGAAACCATCGATATCGACGCCGCCGGCAACATCAGCGGTTTGTTCTGATTTTATTGCTCTTTCAAGAAACTCGGGATTGATGGAGCGCTGTTGCTACGTTTTCTTTTCTGCGGCCCAGAGTTTCATTAAATTAACGATCACCTCCGAGGCTTTTTGCATATCCTCCAGGGCGATCCATTCCTGCTTGGAATGAAAATTATGGCCGCCGGTGAACAGGTTGGGGGTGGGCAGACCCATGAAGCTGAGCCGGGCCCCGTCGGTGCCGCCGCGGATGCTGGCGCGTTCGGGTTTCAACCCGGCCATGGCCACGGCCTGTTCGGCTTTGGCCAGCACGTCGGGGTATTTGTCAAGGATCACCTTCATGTTGCGGTAGGATTCGCTGATCTTCACCTCGCCTTTGGAGCCGGGGAACTGGGCGATGATTTGGGCGGTGATTTTTTCAATCCGTTTTTCGTATTTTTTCAGTCCCTTCACGGTGAAATCACGGATGATGAACTTGACCGTAGCCGTTTCCACGTTGCCGCTGATCTGGTGCGGGTGCACATAGCCTTCCCGCTTCTCGGTGGTCTCGGGGGAAAGGGTATCTTTGGGGAGTTTTTCAATGATGCGGGCGGCGATCTTGACCGCATTGACCATCTTGCCCTTGGCCATGCCGGGGTGGACGTTGATCCCGGATATGTTGATCTCCAGCGAGTCGGCGCAGAAGGTTTCATCCTCGATCTCACCCAGATGTTCGCCGTCAATGGTATATCCGTATTCGGCCCCGATCTCGGCGGCGCTGATGTGTTCCACGCCCCGGCCTGTCTCCTCGTCGGGGGTGAAGACGACCTTGATGTTCGGGCGGGGGTTTTCCGGGTGTTCGGTCAGATAGGTCAGGGCGTCCATGATCGCGGCGATGCCGGCCTTGTCGTCTGCGCCCAGCAGCGTGTTCCCGGAAGCGGTGATGATGGTCTTGCCGATCTGTTGCTTTAAAAGCGGATTTTCATCCACTTTCAGGACCACGTCCCCGCTTGCGGAAAGCATCAGGTCTTTTCCCTGGTAATTCTGATGCAGTTTGGGTTCGACCCCGGTGCCGGAAACGTCAGGCGATGTGTCCAAATGGGCGAGCAAGGCGATGGCCGGAACTTTGTGGTTTTGATTGGTCGGCCAGGAGGCCAGAACATAACCCCAGGAGGTGATCTGGACATCGTGCAGGCCGAGCGCTTCCAACTCGGGTTTGAGCTTGGCGGCCAGGTCCTTCTGCTTGGCCGTCGAGGGAAAGCTTTCGGATGTGTCGCTGGATTGGGTATCGATTTTGACGTAACTCAGAAAGCGCTCCAATATATCAGGATATTTCATTGTGACCTCCGCGTGTATTATAAACCATCGCAAGGGAAAATAAAACGCAAAATACTTTTTTTGGGTCAAAATTGATTTCCACAAAGCGCTTATCCTTGACAACAGGCGATTTTTTTACTATAGTATGTCTTAACTTCAAATTAGAAAGAGGTGGTTTGGTGAAAAGAACGTATCAACCCAATAACTTAAAAAGAAAAAAGACTCATGGCTTCAGGGCGCGCATGGAGAGCAAAGGCGGCCAAAAAATCCTCAACAACAGAAGAAGAAAGGGAAGAAAGAAGCTGACCGTCTGATCCATGACCTTCGCATTCAGGGAATTCCAGCGGATCAAGAAAGAAGCTGAATTCGTCCATTTGCTTAAAAATGCCAAAAAAGTAAAAAATGATTTTTTTTTTGTACTTTTTGAAAAACAGCCGTCCGACCAGCAGGTTCGCCATTTCCGTTAACCGCAAGATCGGCAACTCGGTCGAGCGCAATTTTATTAAGAGAAAAATGAAAGAATGGTTCAGGTTGAACAGACATTTGCTTGCCGACCCTCATGACCTGTGGGTTTCCATGAAAAACAAATTCGACCGCGGCAACGCGGGGCAGGTGGAAAATCTGTTCCTCGACGCTTTGGTCAAGATCAACTATCGCTAAAATGAAAAAGGCATTGCTTTTGCTAATAAAAATATACAAAATGATGCTTTCGCCGCTGCTCGGCCGCCACTGCCGTTTTTTGCCCACCTGTTCCGTTTATACCTATGAGGCGGTGGAAAAATACGGCGCTCTCAAGGGCGCGTTTCTCGGTCTTAAGAGGATTCTCAAGTGTCATCCTTTTCATGTCGGCGGACATGACCCGGTTCCCGAATTATTAGAGGTGAAATCAAAATGGATACAAAAAAATTAATTCTGGCCATCGTCCTCTCCGTGACGGTTCTGCTGGTCTACCAGTATTTTTTCATACCCAAGCCAGTAGTGCCTCGGCAGGTGCCCTTGAACACCGAGGTGGTGCAGCCGGAAAAATCAGCAGCGGCCACTGAAACCGGGGTGACGGCGGCACCGGATATCGGCTCGATCCTGGGCCAGGAAAAGCCTGTTGTTCAGGAAAGTGAAGCAATCCTGCCGGCGGTGGAAAAGGACATGATGGCCGCTGACGAACAAACCGTCACCGTAGACACCGCTGATTTTACAGCCGTGTTCACCAACCGCGGCGCCGGCCTGACATCTTTCGTATTGAAAAAATACAAGGATGACTCCGGCAATGCCATGGACCTTGTATCGCGCAGCGCCAAGGAATCCAACTTTTACCCTTTCTACTTTTTTTCGGAAAAGGACGATTACTCAAAAATTCTGAACAAGGCCCTTTTTCAGTACCAGGGTGAAACTACGGTGCGTATTAACGGCCGCCAGCAGAAAGAACTTGTTTTTGAATTTGCCGACCTGGCCCAGAACCTGACGGCCACCAAAAGATTTGTTTTCAGCGGCGACAGTTATTTGATCCGTCTCGATTTCCAGGTCAGCCGCAACGGCCAGCTCATCGACGACTTGCCAGTGGTTTTCGGGCCCGACCTGGAAAACAACGACAGCGGTGACCGTTCCATGATGATGGACCTGCAGATCGCCGCCTACGCCAACGAAAAACTTGAAACAGTCGTATTTGCCAAGCAGAAGACCGTGCCCCAGGCTGGGCAGTCATTCGAAAAGATCGCCGGTGAAAAAGGTTCCGGTTTTTACTGGGCGGCCTATGAAACGACTTATTTCGCCGCTGTATTCAAGACCGACCCGCTTAAATCCAAACTTTCCTATCAGGTGATCAAGCAACCCCTGGCCAAGAACCAGGCCAAGCTGTATTCCTATATGATCGTCACCAACCCGCAAGCGCTTTTCATCGGCCCCAAGGATGAAAAAATCCTGGCCGCGGTGGAGAAGGAATTTCCCGATCTGAACAAGATCATCGATTACGGCTGGTTCGGTGCCATCGCCAAGATCATGCTCAAGGGGATCGTTCTCATCCATGGCTTCCTTCCCAACTACGGCTGGGCCCTGATACTTTTCACCCTGTTCCTGAAGCTGGTCCTTTTTCCGCTGACCTACTCTTCCAGCGTCTCCATGGCCAAGATGCAGAGCCTGCAGCCCAAGATGAAGGCCATCAAGAAAAAGTACAAAAACACCAAGGACATGGAGCAGCGCAAGCTGATGAACATGGAGATCATGGCCCTCTACAAGCAGGAAAAGGTCAATCCGGCCGGGGGCTGCCTGCCCATCCTGCTGCAGCTGCCGATCCTGTTCGGATTTTTCCGTTTGCTCTCGGTCTCCATCAATGTCCGCCATGAGCCCTGGATTCTCTGGATCACCGACCTGTCGAAAAAAGACCCGTATTACGTCCTGCCCATCCTGATGGGGGTGACCATGTTCATCCAGCAGCGCATGGCCCCTACGGGCGGTGACGATATGCAGAAAAAACTGATGTATATCATGCCGGTTGTCATGACCGTGATGTTCGCTTCTTTTCCCAGCGGCCTGAACCTGTACTGGTGCTTCTCGAACGTGCTGCAGATCGGCCAGCAGCACCTCATCAACGAGAAGATCCATAAAAAGAAGAAAGATGAGGAGAAGGAAATAAAGATCTTGAAAAGGAAGAAGGGAGCCAAAGAGAAATGAGCGACAAAAAGGAGTTCGTCGCCAATTCTCTGAAAGAGGCCATCCAGAAAGCGGCCGAGGATTTCGGCATTGAAGAAGAAAAACTAAAGTACCGCATCATCACTGAAAAAACAAAATATTTCGGGCACAAACAGCGAGAGATCTTCATCGAAGCCTGGCGCTCCGACGGCAGCGAGCAGAAGGGGCTGGAGGATTTTGTCAGACTGTTAATCGATGAAATGAAAATGGACCTCAGTTTTGAGCTTGAAAGCAAAAGCGAATTTTTGCAGGTCAATTTTTCCGGTGAAGACTACAAGCTGATGCTGTATCAGAACGGCAACCTGCTCAACGCCGCCCAATACCTGCTGAACCGGCTTTTTGCCGACGAGATCGGCAAGAAGATCTATTGCGAGTGTGAGAATTTCCGCAAGAAAAAGGAAGCGGAACTGAGCACCCAGGCCCACCGGTTCGCCCGACAGATCAGACGCAACGGCAAGGCCATCGAACTGCCCGAACTGAACCCTTTTGAACGGCGCATCATCCACATGACCATCAACAAATACATGGATCTGGAATCGAAAAGCGCCGGCGACAATTTTATGAAGGTCATCACTATCCGCAAAAAGCTGAATGGATGATGATGCGATCGTAGCCCTGGCTACGCCGCCGGGTCGGGCCGGCATTGCCGTGATCAGGATTTCCGGAAGCCAAAGCGAAAGCATTGTCAGAAAAATCATCGGGCCGCTGCCGGCAGAATTGGAAGCCCGACGCAGTTACCACGGTTTTATTCATCACGAAACCCGACGCATCGATGAATGCCTGGCGGTCATTTTCAAAGCTCCGCGTTCGTATAGCGGCGAGGATATGGCCGAAATTTCACTGCACTCCAACCTGTTCGTCGTCGAGGAAGTAATCGGGCTGATATGCGCATGCGGCGCCAGGCCGGCCCTGCCCGGCGAATTCACCTTCCGCGCTTTTAAGAACGGCAAGCTGGATCTGCTGCAGGCTGAAGCGGTCAACGATCTGATCCAGGCCAATTCCCGGGCCGGGGCCCTCATGCAATTCAATAATTTGGAAGGCCGACTTTCCAAAACCGTTGTCGCGCTCCGTGCCGCCTTGGTTCAGGCGGCTATCCAAATTGAGACCCGGATCGAATTCGCCGAGGACCAGCATATCGAAGCGACAGAAACCGCCGGCGATCTGGCTGCCGCGGCTGGCGCTCTGGAAAAAATTCTGGGGCAAAGCCGTTTCAATGAGATTCTGAATCAAGGGCTGCATGTGGTCATCGCCGGCCGGGTCAATGTGGGAAAATCCTCTTTGTTCAACGCCCTGCTGCTAAAAGAGCGGTCGATCATTTCCGCGCTTCCCGGCACCACCCGTGATTATATCCAGGAAAATTTGGTTCTGGACGGTTTTCCTTTCCATGTCACCGACATGGCCGGCATCCGCGCCGGTTCAGGGGATGACATCGAGAAGCAGGGCATGGAGCTCAGCCTGGCCAAGATCGCCCAGGCCGATGCCGTGTTATTCATGGTCGATGCTTCGCTGCCGCTTGCTGAAACCGATATGCAGATTTATAAGTTGCTCGCTGCCAAAAAGCGGCTCCTACTGGCCAATAAAAGCGATAAGGCGCTTGCCGATATCGTGAAAAGCGTCAAAGACGCGTTTCCCGAAGAGACCGTGCATCTGATATCGGCCAAGAACGGGGACAACCTCGATGTGGCAGTGAATTTCATGAAGAGCCTGCTGCGGCAGATGCCGGAAGCCTGCGGGCAGACCGTGGTGAATTTCAGGCAAAAGATCCTGCTGGAAAAACTTTTAGAAAAAATAAAGCGCATCGAGCAAATGCAGATCGAGGGACTGGAAGCGACCGAAGTGGTCGCCGAAGAGATCCGCCAGGGGGTTAGTCTCATCGGCGAATTGACCGGAACGATCGCCCCTGGAGACATCCTCCAGGGCGTGTTCGCCAAATTCTGTATCGGCAAATGAGGGTCATCGTCATCGGCGGCGGTCACGCCGGGATTGAAGCCGCATATGCCGCGGCCAAAATGGGGGCGGGCACCATTCTGCTGACCATGCACCTGGACACCATCGCCCAAATGTCATGCAATCCTTCCATCGGCGGCATTGCCAAGGGACACCTGGTCAAGGAGATCGATGCTTTGGGCGGGATCATGCCCCGGGCCGCCGACGCCACGGGCATCCATTTTAAAGTGCTGAACCGCAGCAAGGGCCCGGCGGTGCGTGCTACGCGTACCCAGAACGACAAAATCGCCTACCGCGACTTTCTGAAACGTTTCCTGGAAAATGTCCCGAACCTGAGCCTATACCAGGCCATGGCCGACGAGATCGTGGTGAGTGACGGCAGGGCCTGCGGAGTCAGGCTGAGCGATGGGGAAGTCCTCGACGCCGACGCGGTGATCGTCTGTTCCGGGACCTTCCTGGCCGGGCGCATATTCATCGGCAACGTCTCTTACGCCGCCGGCCGGGCCAACGAGCCCCCTTCCCTACAGTTGGCGGAAAATATCCGCGACCTGGGTTTCGCAATCCTGCGCTTGAAAACCGGAACGCCCATGCGGCTGCACGCCGACAGCATCGACTGGAAGAATTTCGTTCCCCAGCCCGGCGATGAACCGCCGCTGCCCTTTTCCATGTATACCCGCGCCAAAGTGAAAAACCGGGTGTGCTGTTACCTGGGCCACACCACCCCGGCGGTCGGCCGGATCATCGGCGAAAACTTGCATTTGTCGCCTTTGTATTCCGGAAAAATCCAGGGCGTCGGTCCCCGCTATTGCCCTTCCATCGAAGACAAGATCGTCAAGTTCCCCGGCCGTGAAAGGCACCATTTTTACCTGGAGCCGGAAGGGCTGGACAACAAGGAAATTTACGTCAACGGCCTCTCTTCCAGCCTGCCGGTCGAAATTCAAAAGAAAATCCTGCAAGCCATCCCCGGTTTGGATCAGGCGCGGATGATGCGCCCGGCTTATGCCATCGAGTATGACGCCATTCAGCCCACTCAACTGAATGCCAGTCTGGAAAGCCGGCAGATCGGGAATTTATTTTTTGCCGGACAGGTCAACGGCACCTCAGGTTATGAGGAAGCCGCCGGCCTGGGGCTCATGGCCGGGATCAACGCCGTGCTCAAGGTCAGGGGCGAAGCACCGTTCATCCTGGACCGTCAGGAAGCCTATATCGGGGTCATGGTAGACGATATCGTGCACAGCGGCGTCGATGAGCCGTACCGCTTGTTCACGGCGCGGGCTGAATACCGCCTGCAGCTACGGGAAGACAATGTGTTTGAGCGCCTGGGCGGACACGCCCTGCGGCTGGGCCTGGTTTCGCGGCGGGATCATGACCGGGAAATGCGCAAGCTGGATAAGCGCCAGCGTCTGATTAAGGGATTGTCCCGGAGCAGGACACTTATTGAAGGCAAGTCGGAAACTCTATTCAAGATACTGCAAAGGCCCGGAATGGACTTTGCCGCCCTGGAAGTGCTGTATGGCCAGCCGCTGCTGAAAAACAAGACCCTGACCGATGTCTCCTACATCGAGGCTTGCGTCAAGTACGAGGGCTATATCGATATCCAGAAACGAGAAGTCGCCAAGATAAGAAAAATGGCCAAAACCGCTATTCCGGACGATCTTGATTTTTTGGGTGTCGACGGCCTCTCCAGCGAAGTCAGGCAAAAACTGGCCAAGGTGCGACCGCGAACCCTGGGCGAAGCGGCGCGCATCCCCGGTGTGACCCCGGCCGCCATCAACGCCATCAGTATTCACTTGACTTTAAAATACAAGCAATAATTGTGGTTTTTCCCCCCGCCGGCAATGGAAAAAGCTGCCACTTCCTTTTGCCCCTCCAGGGACAGAAAAAATTATGAAAAATAGCTTTATTTTTAGTAAATTACACATTTCGCGGCCTTTTTTTATGAATTTCAAAAAAAATGAACCTTCCATGCCAAAAAAAATTTTTCTTGCAATTTCAATATGTTCTCCTTAAAATCCAAATCATGGAAAAAATTGATTTTTCTTTCAATCAATTCCTTCGTGGCTAATGTAATGGGTGGCGGCAATGATGAACGCCGTATTCTGACCGGAGATCGTTTATGAACGTTAAAACAACCTTGGGACCAATGGGAAAATCCAATCTCCGCTTCGTGGTAGCAATAATGGCGGCCCTGGCGGCCATTTCGGTGTTTGCCTGGTGGACTGCGAAGCGCGCAGACCTGCAGATGCGCAGCGACCTGCTCCAGCAGGCCAACCTTGTGGCTCCTGCGGTCGACACAGAATACGTTGCGACGTTGAGCGGGACGGATGCGGACTTGGCCGCGCCCGGGTTTATGCGGCTCAGGGACCGGCTCGCCAGGGCCCGCAAAGTTAACCCGAAATGCCGCTTCCTGTATCTTCTCGGGCAAAAGCGGGACGGTACGGTGTTCTTTTCCCTTGACACCGAGCCCGCGGATTCCGAAGACTATTCCCCGCCCGGGCAGGCCTTTCCCGAGGCGTCGGAACTTTTGCTAAGCGTTTTTGTTTCCGGTTTGGCCGTGGTAGAGGGGCCTATATCGGACCGCTGGGGCGACTGGGTAAGTGCCTTGGTGCCGCTTCGCCATCCGGATACGGGAATGGTGGTTGCCGTACTGGGAATGGACGTTGACGCTAATGCCTGGGGATGGGACGTGGCCGGCAGGTGCGCCCTGCCGGTGGGGCTCGCGTCCTTCGTCCTGTTTCTCGGCATATTTATAGTCGTGCTGAACCGGAACTTCAGTATTATCCGTGCCCAGGAACAGAGCATCAAGGAAAGCGAGAAGGACCGCCGGCGCATAATCGAGAACAGCACGAACCTGTTTTACTCGCACACTCCGGACCATGTTCTCACGTACCTGAGCCCGCAGGTCGAGATGCTACTGGGCTACACACAGGAAGAAGCACTGGTACGGTGGACGGAGCTGGCAACGGACAATCCCGTCAACGAAAGAGGACGCGAAATCACCCGGCACGCCATTGACACCGGGAAAGCACAGCTGCCCCATGAGCTCGAGTTGAGGCATAAAAATGGCAAGTCCGTATGGATGGAGGTCCGGGAAGGGCCGGTGGTTGAGGACGGGAAGACCATCGCCATCGTGGGTGCCTTAACCGACATCTCAGCACGGAAAATTGCCCAGGAAGCCCTGGCCTCGTCCCTGGAGGAAAAAGAGATGTTGCTTCGCGAGCTCCAGCACCGGGTGAAAAACAGCCTGGCCATCATCACAGCGATCACCCAGCTTGAAGCGAATAATTCCGGCGATCCGGCTGTATGCAAGGCGCTCCAGTCGCTCGGAGGCCGCATTCGCACTCTATCCGAACTCTATACGCTGCTGTATAAATCGGAACAGATCAGGGATATTTCGTTAGAACGCTACTTCGAGTTGATCTGCGAATTCGTAATGGAAGCCCATACGGTCAGAGACGGAAGTATCGCCCTGAAACGGCGCATCATACCGATTGTCGTGGACGCCAAACACGCGTCGACCCTCGGCCTGATCCTGAACGAGCTTTTGACGAACGCGTTGAAACACGCGTTCCCAGGCGGCCGGCCGGGCACCATCACCGTGTCATTGACAAATGAAGGTGACGAAACCGTGCTTGAGGTCGAGAACGACGGCGAGAGGCTTCCCGAGGGATTCGAATTGGAGAGAACGCGCGGGCTGGGCCTGGAGCTGGCGAAGATACTGGCAATCCAGCTGGGCGGATCACTGACGTACCGGAGCGGGGAACGGACCGTGTTCACCGCCCGCGTAAGAAGTTTAGAGATTTAATTCACTCCCGACTCCCATTCATAGACTTGCGGATAAGCCGAACCAGATTTCCGTGTCCTTGTTGACTTCGTCCAGCAGCGGGATCATTACGTTGAGCGAGGGGGTCAGCGTCAGCCTGCCCACGGTCAGCGGCAGCTTGGCGTAGAGATCGATGTCGGAGAACCCCGTCTTGTCGATATACTGCCTGCTGTTGAAGCCGATGAGCCCGCCCACCTCCACGTTCACCTTTTCGCTCACTTTCCATTCTTGGCTGCCGCCGAGGGTGATATAGAGGCCGCTGCCCAGATTCAAGTCGTAGTAAATTGAGAGCGTTGGTGACAAGGGCAGGTCGGTTTTGGCCACTGTGGTGTACGCCTCCTGGGATGTATGGTCCTTGAATTTGAAATCAGCCGCGAACCAGTAGCCGTAGTGAATGAAGCCGGCGCTCAATTCCCAGCCCTCCGCCATCTTGAAGGTGTACTCGAGGGTCAAGTCGATTTCGTCGGAGTACTTGTACACGCCGCGCTGCGCCAGGGCGAAACTGCTCCAGACGTTGAGCGAAAAACCGCTCTCGCCCAGGTCGACGGTGAACGATGGCTGGATGGCCGCGTGGTTGTCGGGCAACAAATCGAAGCCGCGCCAGATGTAGCGGCTGACCAAGTCGACCTGAGCGGAGACCGCTCCCGGCAGCGGCAGCACCGCGCCGACCAGGCACGCGAGCAGCAACAAAACAAATCTTTTCATGCACCCTCCTTGAGTCGCCTGGATGATTTAGAAAAAACGTCCGCTAAATTTTACCATAAAAGGAAAACGGGGCGAAAATCTCTCCCTGCCCCCGAGAATCACATTTCGTAGGCCTGCTCGCCTCCCGGTCGAACCGGGTCTTCAGCCGCGCCCAGAGGATCATCGATCATATCCGCAGAGGCGATTACCAGGTCTGTGAACGGGTGGTTGATTTCCTGATCGCCGGACTGCAAAAAAAACACTGCCGCTTGCTAACATTGCAAATAATGATCCATGAAATGCAAGCTTGGGGGGAATTGATTTTCCCTTCAGTCTATCTTTTTTATTTAAGTTTTATAAAATTTTGCAGCACATTCAGGGCATATGCCATGGCTAAATTCGGCATCTGAGTGTTCATGAATATACGATTCTATTTGCTTCCAATACCCCTTATCATCTCTTATCTTTTTACAAGTGGCACAGATCGGTAATAGTCCGCTTAAAGTTTTTACTTTACTGAGCGCATTTTTAAGATCAACAATAAGTTTCTCTCGTTCTTCTTCTGCCAACTTTCTTTCTGTAATATCTTGTCCCTGTGCAATTGTAGCAACGATGGTTGTATTGTCTGGTGTATAAAGAGTAGCTGAGTTCCATAAAACGGTTCTAATCGCTCCGTTATTCTGAAGAATGGGAATCTCGACAGCTTCCCACCTTTCTCCTTCTACAGTTCGATTAATGTAACTCATTGCTTCCTCTCGCCTTTTGGCTGGAAATAAGATATCTAATTTAGCACCGATAATTTCGTTTGACTTTTTACCCGTCAAGCGTTCAAAAGCATGGTTGAAGCGAGTTATACGAAATTCAGGGTCCCAGACAATGATAGGAGCATTGGCATAATTAAGCAGGTTTTCCAAATAGTCGCGTGTTTCCCTGAGCGATTCTTCTGTTGTTTTGAGCTGTATGATACTTTCCTGAAGCCGTTGGGTACGGTCTTCCACAGTGCGTTCCAATACTTCCGCTCTTTTCAATAAATGAGCAGTCCGAATATGATGACTGACATACAAAGCATAAATCAATAAACATAAAACGAGCGCTCCGAACCACCATGTTTTCCAAAAAGGCGGACGAATTGTAAACGATAATTTTGCTTCAGATTCCGACCAATAATGATCGCCGTTGCAGGCTCGTACTCTAAAAGTATAATGCCCGTCGTCTAAGTTAGTGTATCTTACCTCTCGTTTATCGGTAATATTCGACCAATCGTTATCATAACCGTCGAGCTGAAATTGATAACGGACATCATTTTCATCTTTAAAAGATAGACCGGCAAAATAAAATCCAAAATTATTCTCGTTATGTTTGAATACTAATTCCTTCGCCGGTGTCATTAAAGAATCATTTACAAAATATTTAGTAATATATACTGTAGGAACAACTTGGTTGGGAATATCGTTCTTCGGAATATACTTTGTTACACCCCTTGAAGTACAAAACCATATGTTATGATCATTATCGCTATACAGCGAATTGTGATTTGATGATTCATCGCCGATCAGTCCATTCTTTTTATTAAATATTTTTATTGTTTTCTCGCCATTAAAAACATTGAAACCTTTATCAGTTCCTAAATATAAATTACCGTTATATTCAATAATTGAAGAGACATAATCGTTTGTCAATCCATCTTTCGTAGTAAAAGCTTTGAATTGTTTGCCATCATACCTATTCAAGCCCATATCTGTTCCAAGCCATAAAATACCTTTTTGGTCTTTGTAAACTGTCCGGACATGATTACTTGATAGTCCATCATCCTTGGTATAGTTTGTAAATTTGCCATTCATCAGGCATGTCAGCCCTTCTTCTGTTGCAAACCAAATTTTATTACCGTCAGGTAAAATTTTGTGAATATAATTGCTTTTTAAGCCGTTGTTAGTCGTGTAGGTTGTAAATATTTTTCCATCATACTTAACGATACCCTGACGGGAAGCAATCCATAACGTGTCGCCTACCGTTTGTAGATCGAATAGAACATCAGTTACTAACCCGTCTTTTGAAGTATAATTGCGAAAAGTTTTTCCGTCAAAACGGCTCAAACCCATATAGGTAGCTAACCATAAGTCATTTTTATATACAGTCATCGCCCATATTTGATTCGAGATTAACCCATCTTTATCTGTGTGTGCGGTAAGTTTGTTATTTTCTAATTTTATTAAACCGCTGACAGATGTTCCAAACCAAACAGCATTTTTATATTCACAAATCGATAAAACCAATTCATTTTCAAGAAAACTTAAAAATTTTGTTGAGAGTAATTTGCTGACTCCGTTATCGGTCGCAAACCAAATAGAGTTTTCCCTGTCGATAAATATAGAATAAATCCGATTATTGGCCAGACCATTTGCCGTTGTATAGTTGGCGATATCCTTATTAAGATGCCATACACCGTTACCAAGAGTGCCAAACCAAAGATCGTTATTATGGGTACTACAGTAGAAATCTTGATCTGGAACGCGCGTTTCTTTATTGAAGCGTCCGTTCTGGTAACTGAACAGGCCGTCCCCGCGAGTACAAATCCAGATGGTTGAATGATCCTTTAACAGTTTGCCAATAGTTTTAGCGGAGAACCCGTCTCGATCTCCGAAGTTCTTAAATTTTTTTCCGTCAAAAACAGATAAACCGCCACCTCTCGTTCCAATCCAAAGAGATTTGCCATCCGCAAGTAGGGAGAAAACATTATTGTTCGGTAAGCCATCGTTGCTAGTAAAATTTACAAAATTTTTGCCATCGAAGCGAGACAATCCGCCTTCACTGGTTGCAAACCAAATATACCCTTGATGTTCAACGGCTGACCAAACAATTCCTTTGCCCAAGCCATCCTGAGCAGTATAAGCTGTAAACCGCTTTCCATCAAAACAATTTACTCCATTCTCGGTCGTTATCCATAATTTCCCTTTATATTCATTAATAGAGCGGACAATATTATTGCATAATCCATCTGCCACTGTATATATTTTAAAAAAATTGCCGTCATATTTCACCAAGCCGCCCGTAGTACCAAACCACATATATCCCGCACTATCCTGAAAAATAGACCATACTTGTGCGGTTGGTAATCCGTCATCGATAGTATAATTTCTAAAATGGAGTTTTTGAGCAATTAAACCATTAGATGCAATTAAAAATAAAATTATAAATAACAGGCTTCTAAAAAACCGATAAAAAGAAGATTTGTACGCGCTATTATTTAATATTTTCATATCTTATCACCATATTGATACTATACTAAAAAATAGTAAAATCTTTGTCAACAACATAATTCCTTTGCTGTTAGCGTTATTTAGCAATTTCCTCTTTGTATTTTTTAGAAATTTCCTATATTGAATGGAGAAACGGGACGGTCTTTATTAGTTTGTAAAAATGTCAGATAAATCTCTTCATTGTATTAGGCATCCCCACTTCCTCTCTTTGTCAGGGGATGATGCCGCGCTGACGTTGTTCCCGCCGTTTTTCGGAGCGGTCGACGATCAGGGCGGTGGCCGAGTCGCCCAGGACATTGAGCACGGTACGGCACATGTCGAGGATGCGTTCCACGCCGATGATCAGGCCGATGCCCTCGGCGGGAATATTGGCCGCTCCCAGGACCAGGGCCAGCGTGATGATGCCGATGCCGGGAATCCCGGCCGTGCCTATGGCGGCGAGAGTGGCGCTGAGAATGATGATCAACTGTTTTTGCAGGGGCAGCGAATATCCGAACACCTGGGCGATAAATACGACGCTGACACCATGGTAGATGGAAGTGCCGCTCATATTGATGGTGGCTCCCAGGGGCAGGATGAAGGAGGTGATGTCACGATTGACGCCCAGCTTCTGCTCGCAGCTGATCATGTTTTCAGGCAGAACTGCATTGGAACTCGAAGTGGAAAAAGCCAGCAGGCCGACGGCGCTCAGGTTGCGGAAAAAATGGACGGGGTTGGTGCGGGCCAGAAACAAGACGGCCAGGCCGTAGTATCCGAACAGGAACGCCGCCATGACACCGATGGTCACCAGGGAATAGCGCAGGAGCGAAAGGAGAAAGTGGAAGCCGAACTGGGTCACAACCGAGGCGATCAGGGCGAAGACGGCAAACGGCGCCAGTTTCATCACCCCCTTGACCAAGGCGATAAGGGCATCATTGACCGCCTGCAGGAGTTCCAGCACTTTTTCCCTTTTTGAAGAGGCGATCAGGGAAAAAGCCAGGCCCAGAAGCACGCTGAAGGTGATCACGGCCAGCATATCGCCCTGGGCCAGGGCGGCAAAGGGATTGGCGGGGATGAGATCGAGAAAAAAATCAGCGGCTTTTTTCTTTTTGCCGACACTGGAGTCGATTTGTTTCTGAAAATCCGCATTCGTCCGGATCTCGGCCATGAGGGCCTGTTTTTTTTCGGGATCCAGGTGCTGGCCGGGTTTGAAGATGTTGGCCGCCGTCATTCCCAATGAAACGGCGAAAATCGTACTGATCAGGAAAAAGGACACTCCTTTCAAGCCTACCCGGCCCAGTTTTTTCAGATCAGCGAATCCGGCCGTGGCGGCCATGATGGAGACCATGATCAGCGGGATGGTGATCATTTTCAGCAATTTGATGAAAAGATCCCCCAACGGTTTGATATAGGCGGCGGCCTGCCCCAGTTTGAGCATCGCCAGCAGCGAACCGACGATCGCTCCGCCAAGCAGCCCGATAAAGATCTTTGTGTGCATTTTCATGATTTTCCCCGGTCGGCAGGTTCTTGTTCTAGGCCATGGAACGATTTGACCATGGATAAAAATAGCAGAAAGCCCGGCGCCTGTAAATAGCGAATCTTTTGGGAATGGAATTGGCGGCGGTCGTCGGCCTGGTCATTTTGGCGAAGGCAAGGCTTGCTGCCTTAAGTATGATTTTTCGCTTTTCTTTGCTACAATAATTGTCATGGAAGCAAGCAGACGAATACTGGTTGTTGTCTGGTGTGCCCTGGCCATGATGCCGGCCTGTCGCGGAGCGCTTTTGCTAGCGGCGGACACTTTGCCCACTTCGGCCTATTTCACCCTGGAGAACGGTTTGCAGGTATTGCTGCAAGAGAAGCATGACCTGCCGTTGACCGGCCTGGCTTTGGCCATCGATATTGGGACCAAGGATGAGACGGAGCAGACCAGCGGTTATGCCCATTTGCTTGAACACCTGCTCCTTTTCGGCGCCGGCTCCAAATCTGACAGCGAAACCCGGCTTGTGGAACTGCGCCGCCACGGCATCGCCCACAACGCTCATACCGATCACGACCTGATGACCTTTGAAATATCCTGCCCGGCCGCAGACAGTATCTGGGCACTGGAACGCCTGCGCCAGACGGTTTTTTACAGCCGCTTGGACCCGCAGCATCTTGAGAGCGAGAAGCGCATCATTCAGGAAGAAATCCTGCAATTGCGCGACAATCCCTCCCATCTGGGGCGTTTGCTTGTCATGGAAAAGCTTTTTGCCGGCCATGCCTACGGCCGGGCGGTCTATGGCGATAGCAGTTCCATCCAGGCCGCTACGGTCGAACAGCTTCAGGCTTTTTGCGACCGCCGGCTCGTCCCCGGTCGCTGTACCTTGTCGGTCATCGGCGCTTTTTCCTTAACCGAGATGGAGAAGGAGGTGCGCCGCAGCTGGGGTGAATTGGAAAAAAAACCTGCCCTTGAGGCGACGGTTCTACCGGCAGAGGATCTGAAAAAGAGCAGTGAACAACAAATTGAGTTGGACATACAGGCGAGTCATCTGTTTTTCGGTTGGCGGGCTCCCGATTTCAACCATGAGCATCGCCTGGCGCTCAACTTGCTGGTCCATATCTTGGGGCGCGGGTTGAACCCGCTTTTGAACCAGGTTCTGCGCGGCGGCCGTCAACTGGCCCAGCAGTATGACATGAGTTACCTGCCCTGGCGCAGCGGCGGCATGATTTTACTGCATCTGACTTTAAAGGAAAAGGATATCCGCAACGCCAAGAACGAAGTGACCCGCTTCCTGCGCCAACTCGGTTCCTTCAATTTCAGTCGGGAGGATTTTCAGCCTCAGGACAGAATGTACGTGCTTGATTTCTTGAGGGGGGCCAAGAATCAAATGACTTACGGCACCGAGAATTTTCGCGAAGCAGTACTGAACATGAGCGTCGCCAGCGCCCGCTTCCTGCTCTTGAACCGCAACCCTTTGAACGGCGCCTATATCGAAAATGTGGAGAAAGTGAGTTCGTCCGATCTGCGCCGCGTCGCCAGGAAGTACTTAAGCGGAAAAAAGTGGGTACTACTGGCCATCACGCCCCTGGGGGAGAAAAAGAAATGAGAAAATTCTCCTTTTCCATGGCCTGGCTGCTGTTGTGGTTGGCGCTAACGGCCGGGATCGCTGCCCAAGAGATCCCCTGGAAGTTGGGCCATGAGCCGGGAGCCTATGCCTTGGCAAACGGCTTGTCCGTAATTTTGCAGAAAGATGACGCCGCGGCTATAACCTCCGTCCAACTGCTGATGCGGGGCGGTGACCGGGACGATCCGCCAGGACTCAGCGGCCTGGCCTATCTCACAGCGCGTTTGAGCCTGGAGATCCCCGACCAGTCAAAACTTCAGCAACTTATGGATTTCGGCTCGTCGTTTTCTTTGGCGGTCGGCGGCGATTATACGCTGCTCACCGTACGTTCGTTGAGCCGGCACCTGGATGCGACCCTGGCCATCATCAGCGCCATCCTGGTTCAACCCCTTTTCTCCGACATGCGCATCGCTGCGGTCAAGGAACTGATGCTGCACCTGCAAAAAAGGGAGATGGATGACCCGACCAGTTTGATGCGCCTGACCCTGGCCAGGACTTTTTTTGCAAACAGCGCTTATGGCGCGGCGCGCTTTGGCAATGAAACTTCGCTGGCTGAGATCGGCAAAAAGGATATCCAGGCCTTTTTCCGCAGCCATTACGTAGCCGGCAATATGACGGCGGTGGTCATCAGCGACCTGGATGCGGATATCATCAAACCGATCCTGGCCCGCCATCTCGGCGTAATCCCCGCGGGGCCGCGGCTGCCGTTTACCCCGGTAGGCCTGCGCCAGCTTCAAGGGCAGCGGCTGACGCTTGAGCGCCAGGCGGCCCAGGCCCACGTTTCTCTATCCGTGCTGCTGCCCGAAGCAACAGCAGATCATTTCCTTATGGCCGCCCTGCTGGAAACCTGGCTGGGCAAAGGCATCGGCAGCCGCTTATGGTCCCTGCGCAGCCGCGGCGACCTGGCCTATGGCCTGAACGCCGAATTGAAGCCTAATCGGGAGGCGATGCTGCTCAGTGTTTATCTGCAAACCGACAACCGCCGTAGTCCGCAGGCGCTGACGGAACTGATGCAACTGATCCAGACGGTTCACGATACCGGCAGTAGTGAAGCGGAGCTGGCCGCGGCCAAAGCCTACGCCCGGGCCGATTTTTGGCGTGAGAATGAAACCCGTGAACACCGCGCCGCCACCCTGGCCTTCCTGGAAGGCAGCGGACTGTCCTATCACCTGGCCGGTGATTTCAGTGAACGGCTGGAAAAAATCAGCCTGGAGGAATTCAATCGCGCGCTCCGTGCCTGGCTGGCTCCCGAACGCTGGTTCATATTGCTTATCGGTCAGGCGGCAGAGTAGTTCGCGTTTTTAGCTTGCAATCTCCTGTAAAAAATTGTATAAGAAAAAATGGCTATAAAACTCTTTTCTCACGGCGCCTGCGCTGAAGTAACTGGTTCCAAGCATTTCCTGGATATTGACGGCCGGCTGCTGCAGATCGACTGCGGCATGTTCCAGGGCCGCCGCGCTGAATCCTATCAGAAAAACAGGGAAATGCCGTTCGACCCCAAGGCGGTGCGTGCCGTCATCCTGACCCACGCCCATTTCGATCATTCCGGCGCCCTGCCGATCATGCTCCAGAAGGGTTTCACCGGCAACATCCATTCCACTTCCGCCAGCCGCGATGTTACCCAGATCATCCTGCTGGACAGTGCCTATATCCAGCAAAAGGATTTTGAGATCCTCCAGGAAAAGTCGGCCAAGCACCCTAAAAGAAAATTGACGGTTTACCAGCCCCTGTACAGCGCCGAAGAAGCCGTCGCCGTCATGGGCAATTTCGTTACCAGCAACTACCACCGCAAATTCAAGCCCCTGGACGGAGTGGAAGCCGAATTTTTCGATGCCGGACACATCCTGGGCGCGGCCACGGTGCACCTGACCATCCAGGAGGGCCTGCGCGTTGGTTTCAGCGGCGATCTCGGCCGCCGCGGCCTGCCGATCATCCGCGATCCCGAGATCATGCCTGCCATGGATTACCTGGTTTTGGAAGGGACTTATGGCAACCGGCTGCACAAGTCAATCGGCCTGGCCGGAGAAGAATTGGGCGAGATCATCCGCAAGGCCCATTCCCGACGCGGCAAGATCATCATCCCCGCCTTCACCATCGAGCGCACCCAGGAGCTGATCTACCTGATCCATGTCCTGCAGCAGGAAGGGAAGATCCCCATCCTGCCCATCTTTATCGATTCGCCCATGGCGGTCAACGCTACCGCCATTTTCAAGATCCATCCCGAATGCTTTGACGAGGAGACCATGAGCCGTTTCACCGGAGCCAACGTCGATCCTTTCGGCTTCGACAACATCCGCTACGTGGTTTCCACGGCCGAATCCAAGGAGATCAACGCCTTCGACGGTCCGGCCATCATCATCTCGGCCAGCGGCATGGCCGAATCGGGACGCATCCTGCACCACCTGATCCGCCGCATTGAAAATCCGGACAATATCATCGCCATCGTCGGCTTCATGGCCGAGCACACCCTGGGTCGGCGGCTGGTTGAGCGGGCTCCGGAGATAAGGATCTTTGGGCGGAATTACAAAGTCAAAGCCGAGATTGCCACCTTGAACGCCTTTTCCGGACATGCCGATTACGCCGAGACTATCGAGTGGCTCTCGCGCCATGACTGGAAACGCTTGAAAAAAATATTCCTTGTTCATGGCGAGGAACCGGCCCTATTGAACCTGCAAAAAGAACTTCTGCAATTCGGCATCCCCCAGGTGGAGATCGTCCGCTATGGCGGCTCCTACGAGTTGAATTAGACCCCCTCAACGGTAAGGGATTATGGAAACAATCGATTTCAGCGGCATCGCCTGCCAGGTGCTGCGCCGCAACCGGGGCCGGGGCGTGCGCATCGCTTTCCGCAGCGGCCGCCTGCAAATCGTCCTGCCCCGCAACCTTGATCCGCTGCCGATCATGAACCGGCACAAGCAGTGGATATTGAAAAAGCACGAATTGTTCCGGCGGCAGCATCTTCTAGCCGAAGCATTGGAGCTCGTTTGCCGTTCGAACGAGGAATTTTTAAACTTGGTGCGGGACTTGATCGGGCGCTATGCCGGGGTTCTGGCGATGAAGCCCTCGGGAATCGGTTTCCGCAAGATGAAAAGCAAGTGGGGGAGCTGCAATCCAAAAGGGAAGATCTGCCTGAACACCTGGCTGCAGGCCCTGCCCGACGAACCGGTCGCCTTCGTGGTCTATCATGAGCTGGCCCACCTCAAGGTCCGCAATCACGGTCCCGATTTCAAAGCCCTGATCCGCGCCGAATTCCCCGATTTTCGCGACCTGGACAAAAAATTGCGGCTTTACAGCCTGAAAATTCTTTGATTCTCCCAATATTAAAACAATATTCCAAACTCGAAGACAAAAGGCATGAGTTGTGCCTTTTCCAATCTGCTAATTTTTTATATTATTCTGCCGCTCCACAAGCGATCTAGGAAATCGCGCCAGGGCAGGATGAGGATGTCGTCTGCGGTCAGGCGCGGGCGGGGATCCAGCGAGACCAGATAGCAGGGGGCTTTGTGTTCCTGGCGGAACGCACGCAATCCCCTGAGGTGGTGGTCGCCGGCGGCCGTGGTCGATTTGATCTCCACGGCAACCTGGCCATCGCCCAAGACCAGGTCCACTTCCAGCTGAGAGGCTGTCCGCCAGTAGGCGATGCCGGGATTGCACCCTGAATACGCCGCCCAGGCAAAAACCTCCATGATCAGGAAGTGCTCGAAGGCGCGGCCGAACAACTCGGAGCCCGGCTGGACCGGCCCGCGGCGCGCGAGCCATGAGACGATGCCCGTGTCGAAAAAGAAAAACCTGGAGGCCTGGATGAGGCGGCGTTTCACCCTGCGGCGAAAGGCGGGCAGGAAGCGCCCGACCAGCGTGTCCTCCAGGATTTGGAAATACCCCTTGACGGTATGGGCGCTGACGCCGCAATCGCTGGCGATGTTCAGGAAATTGATCATCTCGCCATTGGAGAGGGCCGCGACCTCCAGGAAACGGCTGAAGGCGGGGATGTTGCGCGTTGCGGCCTCCACGGCGATCTCCTCCTTCAGGTAATCGCCGACATAGGCTTCAAGGAGTTTGCCGGGCTGCGTGCTCAAGTAGTGCCTGGGCAGCAATCCATGATTCAAGGCCTTCTGCAGGGAAAAATCGGGGATTTCAGGGGAGGTCAGCGGCATAAGTTCATAGCGAATGGCCCTCCCTCCCAGCAGGTTGGCGTGGTTCCTTTTCAACTTGCGGGGGCTGGAGCCGCAGAGGATGAAACGCAGGCCGCGGTTTTCGATCAGCCAGTGGACCTCGTCGAGAAGGCCGGGGATCTTTTGCACTTCGTCGATGATTATGGGTTGTTTTTGGTTCGAGCCGTGCAATCCGCTCGCCTCGCACTCCTGGCGCAGCCGTTCTGGATAAGTGACGAAACTGCGGTACAGGTCGGCCAGAAGAAGATCGTAATATTTGGCATCCGGAAAGAGCGTTTTCAGCAGGGTGCTTTTTCCGGTTTGCCTTGGTCCCCACAAAAAACAGGATTCCTTTTCGCTTTGGCTTAGGACAAGTTTTCTTTTAAACATGATATTTCTTAATGTGCTTACACTTTATCATGATATAATGCACCAATCATTCCGATTGTCATCATGGTTATTGTAATTCTGAAAAAATAAAATGTCAAGAGACTAACGAATTATTTAATTTTGAATTAAATTAAGAAAAATATGAAAAAGGGATATATTGTGGCCTTCTATTTCTGAAAAGTATTTA
Source organism: Acidobacteriota bacterium (assembly GCA_018897435.1). Lineage (GTDB taxonomy): Bacteria > Acidobacteriota > Aminicenantia > UBA2199 > UBA2199 > UBA2199. The sequence goes on from JAHIKI010000047.1 coordinate 35,222, forward strand.
GACCCCCGTCAGCTTGACAATATCCGGGTGAATCGTTATACTTTTTGCCAATGGCAAAGGTGAATAAAGAGAATTTCGACGATACAAAACTGTCGCTTAAAAACGAAATCATCGGCATTCTGGCGCTTTTTTCTTCCTTCTTCCTGATCTTCAGCCTGTTCAGCTTCACGCCCCTGGATCCCAGTTTTTTTCATTCCGCCCAGGGCCGGGTTGTGCACAATTTCGGCGGCCGGGTGGGGGCGGAACTGGCCACTCTGCTGTTCAACCTGTTCGGCTTCGCTTCACTGCTGTTCATTCTGATATTCCTGTTTTTGACCGCGTTTTTCCTTTTCAACCGCCGCATCGGCCGGGTGGTCAGCAAGGGCATCGGTTTTTTCATCCTGCTGGTGTCGTTGGCATCGTTCCTGGCCAACGTCAAACCCATGATCGCCGTGGCCGGTCAGCCGGTCCATTCCGGCGGCATGGTCGGCCTGCTGCTCAATAATTTTTTCAGCGCCCAGATCAGAAGCGGTTTCGCGGCGGCGTTTTTCCTTTCGCTGCTGGGCATTTCCCTGGTGCTGATCGCCAAGGTATCGATTAGAAATATTTTTGTATTCCTGGCGCGCGTTCTGAAAAAAGTGGCTGTCCTTCTGGCGGTTTTTTTCCAAAGACGGCTGGAAAGTATTCGCAAAAACCGCAACCGCAAAAAAGTCCAGCAAAAATACGACGAGGCCGCAGGGAATTTTGTGTTCAAAGGCCGGCAGCTGCTTAAGGAAAGGGAAAAAGAGGTTGTTTTGCGCCCGGAAAAGAGAGCTCTGGTCAAAAAACCCAGCAAATTTCCCGAAGAGTCCGGAATCTTTCCGGAATTGGAGCAGGAATTTCAGCCCGATGCCCAGTATCAGCCGCCCCCGTTGACCTACCTGGATGCTCCCAGCCGAAAAAGCCAGATCGATATTGATGAACTGGAAGAAAAGAAATTGGAACTGGCGCAGCGGCTGCAGGAATTCAAGATCAACGGCGAGATCGCCGAATACACTCCCGGGCCGGTCATCACCACCTTTGAATTCGTCCCCGATGTCGGTGTTAAGGTCAAGGACGTGTCCAGCCTGACCGAGGACCTGGCCCTGGTTGTGAAAGCCCAGTATGTCCGTATCGAGCGTATTCTGGGCAAAAAAGCCATCGGTATAGAGATCCCCAACAAGAAACGCGAGATCATTCACCTGCGCGAATTGTTGGAAACCGCGCAATACCAGCATGCCAGCTCGCCGCTGACCCTGGCCCTGGGCAAAACCGCCAGCGGCGATATTTTCATATCCGACTTGAAGGAAATGCCCCATTTGCTGATCGCCGGCGCCACCGGCAGCGGCAAAAGCGTGGCCATTCATTCCCTTATCCTGAGTATCCTTTACAAATCCTCGCCCCAGACCGTGAAATTCATCATGATCGACCCCAAGCGCATCGAACTGGCCATTTACAACTCCCTGCCGCACCTGCTCACCCCGGTGGTGGTCAATCCCAAACTGGCCAAGAACGCCCTGGACTGGGCGGTTTTTGAAATGGAGAACCGCTACAAAAAACTGGCCACCCTGCAGGTGCGCAATATCGAGCAGTACAACAAGAAGCTGGAAATGCTTATCCAATCCGAAGATGAGGACCTGGAGCAACTGGATGACAAGGAGCCCATTCCCTATATCGTGATCATCATCGATGAACTGGCCGACCTGATGATGGTCTCGGCCCGGGAGATCGAGGACAATATCCTGCGCCTGGCCCAGAAGGCCCGGGCCATCGGCATTCACCTGATCCTGGCCACCCAGCGACCTTCCATCGACGTCATCACCGGCAGCATCAAGAATAATTTTCCCTCGCGCATCGCTTTGGCCGTCCCGTCCAAGTACGATTCGCGGACGATCATCGACCAGATCGGGGCGGAAAAACTCCTGGGCAACGGCGACATGCTATTCCTGCCTCCCAAGACCGCGTCCCTGATCCGCCTCCATTCGGCTTTTGTTTCGGAAGCGGAGACCGTGCGCGTGGTCAACTTTCTGTCCAAGCAGGCCAAGCCCGAGTTCAACACCCAGATCATCAAGCATTCCGCCAAAAAAGAAGAGGCAAGCGAAGACCAGATCATGGATGAATTGTTTTTCGATGCCGCGGAAACCATCATCACCACAGGCCAGGCATCGGCTTCCTACCTGCAGAGAAAAATGAGCGTGGGCTACGCCCGCGCCGGCCGGCTGATCGACCAGCTGCAGGAAAAAGGGGTCATCTCACCGCCCAACAGCCGCAACCAGCGGGAGATCCTTATGACCATGGACGACCTGCAGAACATCAACAAAGAATAGCCGGCCGACAATTCACTAAATGTTTTTCCCTGCCAGGGAGTATACTATGCGGTGGCAGGAGATGCATGACTGAAACGGAACTGATCCGCAACGCCCAGCTTGGCGATCGCGACGCTTTTGCCGGGCTCGTCTCCAGTCATGAGAAAAAGCTGCTGGCCCTCTGTTGGAACATGCTGGGCGAGCGCGAGGAGGCCCGCGACGCCGCTCAGGAAGCCCTGCTGCAGGCCTTCGAGAATTTATCCCGCTTCGATGCCGGGCGCAGCTTCATCAAGTGGTTGCTGGGCATCGGCGCCAAGCGCTGCCTGGACCGCCTGCGCCAGCGGCGGACGTTCCTGAGATATTTTCAGGACCATGCCCGCGAATGGCTGGGGCGGGGAGGACCGCGAACCGCATCCGCCGTGGATGGTGAACGCGCCGGACGGCTTCTGCAGAAGCTGTCTTCCAGGGAGCGCGCGGTGGTCTCCCTGACGGTGTTCGAGGATTTCAGCGCCCGCGATATCGCGGCGGCGCTGGGCTGCTCCGAGAATACGGCACGCGTTCACCTGTTCAACGCCCGCGTGAAGCTGAAAAAGGAGGTGGCCGATGGTCTGTAAATGGGTCCGGTTCGGATACCGGGCATTGCCCCTGCCGGTCTGGAGAGCGTTCTTGCTTGACCGGCACATCGAGCACTGTCCACAGTGCCTGGGCGAGGCCCTGGGCGATGCGGCCATCCGCTCCCTGGGCGTGACGCCGGCTGACCTGGAGGGCGAGCCGTCCTTGCCCCCGTTCGCCGCCGCTTTCAGCGCCCCTTCCCGCCGCCGCACTTTTCGCTTCCGCTGGAACTATGCTTTCTGGTTTTTCCTAGCGGCGGCCATCCTGTGGGTCGCGGTCGCGATCTCGAGCATCGTTCCTCCCGGGACTTTGCCGCAAGGCACCGTTACCGTGACGGAGGAGAATGAGGACGCCTGCGTCTTCGCCGTCCTTGAGGCTATGGTCAGCGGCGAGCCTGCCCGCCCGGTCGTATTCAAGCCCCGACAGCCGGGGGTGACGATCGTTTGGTTCGAAAAAACCATCAATTGATTTCAGGAGGTCATGAATGAAAAAAACAGCAATCTTGTTGATCGTTTTGGTATTGGCGGCGTTTGTTCCAGCCAAGGCTGATATCGCCCTGGATATCAAGCTAAACTTTTTCGGCCCGGCGGCGGGCAAGAGCGGGGGAGCCAGCGTGGCCACCTCGTTCTACTTCAAGTCGATGGTGCAGCGCAACCTGCAGGTCACATTCGCCCCCGAAGCGCTTCTGGCCGAGCTGCAGAAGACCTTTAATGCCCCCGGGCTCACCTTGCTGTCCAGCGGCGACCTGACCTGGCGCTCGGGCGGCCCGTCCTCGGTCATGCAGGTCGTGCAGATCGATGGCCGGAACTATGTTTTGGTCCTGACGCCGCTGCCCAGGCCGGGAGCGGTCAACTTCAAGGTGGGAGTGGTCGAGGAGAGCGACAAGGAAAGCATCAAGAGCGTCTTGCTAGACACCGAGATCGTGCTGCCCGACGGCGAAGTTGGCATGCTTGGCTTCCGCGACACGCAGGAAAACAGTTATTTCATCGCCTTTTATATACAGAGGCGGAACGAGGAATTCGGTAAGGATGCCGTGCGGCTCGCCAGCGTTGCCAGGCCGAAGAAGATCAAGCGCGTTAACCCGGTATATCCCGAAGAGGCTCTGAAGAAGAGGATCGAGGGCCACGTGATCCTGGAAGCCGTGATCGACAAAAACGGCAGGGTGAGGGACACGCGCATGATTGCTACGCCCGATCCTCTGCTGACCACGGCCGCCGAGGAAGCCGTGAAACAATGGGTTTATGAGCCCTATCTTGTCGACGGCATCGCCAAAGAGGTCCTGTTCACGGTCACGGTGACTTTCGCCCTGGACCCGGATGCGGCCGCAAAAAAGAACGTAGGCAACGCCGCGACCCGTCTCGAGGATTCGAAGCGGCCGCGCAAGATCAAAGACGTCAAACCGGTTTATCCAGCTGAGGCTATGGAAAAAAAGATTGAGGGGATTGTGGTGATGGAAACCATGGCGGATGAGCAAGGCAAAGTGCGATCGATTCGCATAGTCAGTTCACCCTCCCAGCTCCTGAACGTTGCTGCCCTATCCGCCGTGAAGCAATGGGAGTATGAACCCTATATTGTGGATGGCAAGGCCAAGCCGATTGTGTTTACGGTTACTGTCACTTTCTCCCTCTACAAAGACTGACAGCACGCATAAAAGACCGTCCCCGTAGCGTTATGGGGACGGTCTTGGCAATTTTGTCTGTATTTCACTTTTAAAAATTTATCCTTGAGTGGATTCCCGAGGGTACGATTTTGGCCGCTATTTCAGGAATTTAACCTGGAAGATGAAATTCTGCAGGGAGATGCGCGCCGACTCCTCGCCGCTGGTCTTGGATTCGAAATCCAGGCGGTAGATCAATTTGAGCACTTCCTGGATCTTGAAATCGGGAAAATTCCTGACCAGGGCTATGAATTTGTTCAGGATGAACTGGGGCTGCTGCAACACGGTGCCGATATCGGCACTGGAAAAATGGTGTTTCATCAGGAATTTGGCCGTGTAGATCTTGTGATAATATGAGATCAGAGTGCCGATGATGAAGCTCGGCTTGATGCCGTTGATGAACAGGTACTTCAATATATCCAGGTAAACGGCGGCGTCTTCCTTTTCGATGGCTTCGGTCAGGTCCCAGATGGAATGGGAATTGATGCCGGTGATCAGCTCGTCCACATCCTCGCTGTCGATGTTCATGCTCGGGGCTGCGGCCGCTTCCAGTTTGGGCAGTTGGTGAATAATGGAAACGAAATCATCGGCCATGATCTCCTGGATCCTTTCGATGGCCCCGACCGTAATGGTGATCTTCCTTTCCTTCATGTACTGCTTGATAAAGTTCTTGATTTCAGCTGCGCCGCTGCGGTCCAGATCGATGCAGACCGTGTGCGGCGAATCGAAATGTTCCTTCAATTTCTTGATCTTGTCTTTTTTCAACTGCTTGTAGTCGTCACGGCTCAGGTCCAGGGAGATGAACACGATCAGGGTCGTGTGCGGATTGGGTTTTTGCAGGTAAGCGCCCACGGCTTTTTTGGCGGCCGCGTTCAAGGCGATTTTTTTTTCGTCGCGGATGGCCACGGTGAGGATCTTCTGGGCGCTGATAAAAAAGTTGGAACTATTGGCTTCGCTTATTATTTCTTCCCAGCTGTTCTCTTCTTCATTGTCGAAATAGTAGCGCCTGAAATTGAATTCGGTCCTGTTCTGGCCGAACACACGGCTGATCTCGCCGATGACGTATTCGCCCAAAAATTCATTGAAGCCATAGAGCAGGAGCAGGGGCGGGAATTTTTTTTCGATCTGTATTCGGTTAATGAAACCGAAGAAAGTGGTTTCGGACATCAGAAGTTTTCCAGGATGGATGCGACGATGCTGGAGGCGAATTTGGCCGCGATCTTTACCAGTGATCCCGTTTCCTGGGAAAAGAAATCGGCGGAATCGGTTTCATAGATTTCCCGGAAAGTCATGCCGCTGCCCTGGTAATACAATTCGCTTGTTTTCATGTCGATCAGACGCACATCGAGGGTAAGGCGCACTTCATAGAGATTGGCCGCTCCCGCTTCGGAATAGGAGATCGGGGTGGTTTCGAAAGCGGTGATCTTGCCTTCGAGAACCAGGTCGGCCGTGATGTCGGAATCGGCCAGGCGCAGGCGGCTTCTCTTGATGAATTCGTCCCTGACCGCGAAGGTGATGAATTGCTCGACTGCTTGGCGCGAGGTCTGGTTTTTGAAATCCGGTATGGCGATGGTTTGGGCCGCCGGCGGCAGGTTCCGTCCCCGCCCCGACAGGCGGTAGCCGCACTGCAGGTTCAGAACTGAAACAGCGAGCAGCAGCCATGCCGCGTTTTTCATTTGCTGACGATGCTGAGCATCTTGTTTTTGATAAAAATCATTTTCACGATCTGGCGTCCGGCGAGCAATTGCTTGATTTTTTCGCATTTCATGGCCTCCCTCTTCACCTCTTCCTCGTCGCAATCGATGGCGACGCTGATCTTGTCCTTGATCTTGCCGTTTACCTGGATCATGACATTGACCGTTTCCTCAAAAATCTGGTCGGGATCGAAGTCGGGCCAGGGCATCTCTTCCAGGATCTGTTGCTTGCCGAGCTTTTCCCAGAGTTCATTGGCAAAATGCGGCGTGAAAGGCGCCAGCAATTTGAGCATGGTTTCCATGGCCTCCAGGATCAGCCCGTCGTTCCCCGAACGCTTCAATTGTTCGGTCCGGGCCGAAAGATCATTGAAGAATTCCATCAGGGCGGCGATGGCCGTATTGAGGTGGAAGCGCTTCTCGATGTCCTCGCTGACCTTCTTGATGGTGCGGTTCAGCTTGATGCCGATTTCCTTGACCGCCACTACAGGGTCGCCGGGTTTCACTTCCGGGACCGGTTGCAGGGTCTTGTGGAAAAAATTCCAGATGCGCTGCAGGAAACGGTAGCAGCCCTCGACCCCGGAATCGCTCCATTCCAGACCCTTATCCGGAGGTGCCGCGAACAGGATGAACAGGCGCACCGTGTCGGCGCCGTATTTTTCGATGAGTGGGTCGGGGTCGACCACGTTGCCCCTGGATTTGGACATGGCCGATCCGCCCAGAGTGACCATGCCCTGAGTGAGAAGATTGGGAAATGGTTCGGAAAGGTCAGTCCAGCCGAAGTCACGGAACACTTTGCTGATGAAGCGCGAATAGATCAGGTGCAGGATGGCGTGCTCCACACCGCCGATGTAGATGTCTACCGGGAGCCATTGCCTGGCCTCATCCCGGTCGAAGGGCAGGGAGGCGGAAGGGCCGGCATAGCGGAAAAAGTACCAGGATGAATCGAAGAAAGTGTCCATGGTGTCGGTCTCGCGCCGGGCCGGACCCGAGCAGCGCGGGCAAATGGTCTTGGCGAAGGCGCTGTCTTTTTCAAGCGGCGAACCGTCGGCCGGTGTCAGATCGATGTTCTTGGGCAGTCTGACCGGCAGGTTTTTCAGGGCTTCGGGGACAATGCCGCAGTCGGGGCAGTAACACACCGGGATTGGCGTGCCCCAATAGCGTTGCCGGGAGATCCCCCAGTCGCGCAGGCGGAAGATGGTTTTCAACTGGCCGATCTTTTCCCGGGCCAGGAATTCACCCATGTGCTCGCAGGCCTGGTCGGATGAGAGGCCGGAATATTCCCCGCTGGCGGTCAGGGTTCCTTTTTCGCAAGTCGCGTCGGTTAGCGGGCCCACTTCGTTTCCCCCCGCTTCGGGGAGGATGACCTGGCGTATGGGCAGGTCGTATTTTCGGGCAAATTCAAAATCCCTTTCATCGTGGGCCGGAACCGACATGATGGCGCCGCTGCCGTAGTCCATTAAAACGAAATTAGCGATCCAGATGGGCATTTTCTCGCCACTAAAGGGATTGACGGCCTGCCTTCCGGTGTACATGCCTTTTTTCTCGGCCGGCTCGCGGCTGAGCTTACTCTCCTGCTCGATTTGATTGATGAAGGCCTCGATCTCCTTTCTTTCCCGGTTTTCCCTGATCAGGTCGCCGACCAGGGGATGCTTGCCTGAGAGGGCGATAAAGGTGGCTCCGAAGATCGTGTCCAGCCTGGTGGTAAACACTTTCAGCTCCAGTTCGGAATCGGCCACCGGGAAAATGACTTCCGCCCCCTGGCTTTTGCCGATCCAGTTTTGCTGCATCAGGATAACCTTGGACGGCCATTGGCTGAGTTCGGCATGGGTGGACAAAAGTTCTTCGGCGTAAGCGGTGATCTTCAAAAACCACTGTTCCAGGTCCTTAGCACTAACGGCTGAATCGCAGCGCCAGCACTTGCCGTCGACGACCTGCTCATTGGCCAGAACGGTGCGGCATGAGGGGCACCAGTTCACTTCAGATTTTTTTTTGTATGCCAGGCCCTTTTCCAGCATTTTGATGAAAATATACTGGTTCCATTTGTAGTATTCGGGGGAGCAAGTGGCCAGTTCGCGCCGCCAGTCGTAGCCGAATCCCATTCTCTGCAGTTGCTTTTTCATGAAGGCGATATTGCTCAGCGTCCAATCCTCGGGGTGCAATTTGTGTTTGATGGCGGCGTTTTCCGCGGGCAGACCCAGGGCGTCCCAGCCCATGGGATGAATGACCTGGTGCCCTTTCATCCTTTTAAAGCGGGAGATGACATCACCAATGGAATAATTACGCACGTGGCCCATGTGGATCTTCCCGGAAGGGTAGGGGAACATTTCCAGGCAGTAGAATTTTTTTTGCTGGTCATTGAAAACCGCGTTAAATGTCAGCTTGTTCTGCCAGATTTCCTGCCACTTCGCCTCGATTTCAGCAAAATTGTAGTTCATTGCACTCACTTGACCCCCAATGGATTTTTAATTATACTTGAAAAAGTCCGCTAGAACAACGGCGGCCGCGTATTTTTTCAAGGCAGTTCCGGGAAAATCGCGGTTTAAACCAAAAGCGATCCTTTCCGTATAATTGTTTTCAGGAGTTGAGATGAAAAATATGCAGGACGGTTAACACTTGAGGGAAGAAAAGTCGAGGAAGGCAAAATGAACGAATTCTACAATGATTTTATCAGCGTTATCGGCAGTCCCGCTCAAACCATCGGTAAAATGATGGAGAAAAAACGCTGGCAAGCCGTGTTGGCTGTCATTCTGCTGCTGACCGCCATCGCCACATTTATTACCTATCCCATCACCAAGGTCGAACAGGCCAAGTTCATCCGTGATTCGGAAATGGCAGACAAATTGAGCGAAGAACAATTGGCCAATTTGGACAAATTCACTCCCAGCCAACGCCTGACCGGCGCCATGTTTTCACTTGTTATCGCCGGCTTGATAATCGTGGTGGCCGCTTTTTTCATCTATCTTTTTTTCAAGGTGGCCGGCTGCGAAGGAAATTATGTTCACTATTTTTCCGGGGTAGTGCACGCGTCCATTTTGGACATGTTCCTGGGCGGGATACTGAAATCGTCGCTGATCTTGATGAAAAAAACCATGCTGGTCCATACCGGGCTGACCATGTTTTTCCCGGGGATGGACTTCCGCAGCTTGCCTTTCATTATTCTTTCCCAGTTCGATTTCTTTTCCATCTGGTACCTCGCGGCCCTGGCTTTGGGCATCGCTTTTTTTGCCAAGATCAGCCCCCAAAAAAGCATTTCCATCGCAGTGATGTATTTTCTTTTTAAAAGTCTGGTTTTTATCTCATTTTCCTATTTCAGCATGAAATTGCTGGGCATGTAAACCGGGCTTTCATTTGTTGAAACTTCAGGTCCGCATTTCTGCAATAAACGCCAAAACACTTGACAATTCATTATTTTTGCTTTATTAATTTCAGTGTAATGGGAAAAATACTCGCATCCAGGCCATTTTACTGAAACAGGGGAGAAAAAAATGAAGAAATTGCTCATTCTTATCATTTTTGTTTTTTTGGCGGCAGCATTGATCGGCAGCGCTGAAGAGAGCAAAAAAATATTAAATATTCAGAAAGCGTATGTCTTTTTGCCGGAATCCTTGTTGATATCGGAAACGGATTTGAATTGTTCCTATTTCATCAAAGCTGATATGGCGCAGGATATCAGGATCGTTGGCAAACATCTGTCGACTCACGAAAGGAAAGAATTTTCCGATCATGACGAGTTGGTGATCAATAAAGGTTCCCGGGCCGGGCTTAAAGAGGGAGACCTGCTCATGATCATAAGCCAAGGCCGGGTCATCCGTCACCCCCGCAACCATGACCGTTTGGGCCTGTATTTCTTGAAGAAATCGCTGGCCGAGATTACTTGCATTTATGACGAGCGGGCCGTAATTCAGTTGCAGAAAGGCTGCAACCCTGTCAATGTCGGTGATTTCGGCATTCTATACAAGCCGGAACAGACGCTGTTTGCCCAAAAAATTGATTACAAGCTTTGCCGCATCCCTAGCAACGCCGTCAGCGGCCATGTCGTGTTTTTCGATCTGGCCATGGGCATTCCCGGAGAAATTGCCGGCGACTCTCAATATGTGACGGTAGACCTGGGAGAAGGGGTGGTCGGCAAAGGGACTTTCCTGCTGATTTACCGCCAAGTGGCTTCTGATCTGCCGCCCTTGATCATAGGCCTGGGTATCGTGATTCACAGCGAGAACACCAATTCTACGGTGAAAATACTCGATGCCAGTTCGGATGTCAAGATCAATGACCGGATGCTGGTCCTGCCCAAAGAGCTAAAAACTGTACCCGGCAGCGCCGGGGAAAGGGAAAATATCCCGATCGTGGAAATGTTGCAAACCGAGAGCGAGGAACCTGGACTGACTGAAGGGGAGCCGGGAGCCGATGAAATGATCGCCAACCTGAAAGTGGACGTCTTATTCGATTTTGACGGTAGGGTGCCCAGTGGTGATCATGCCGCCGATTTTACCGCCATCAAGGATTTTATTGCCGCCAAAAGTGAATACCTGATCACTCTGCGCGGCTATACCTGCAGCATCGGCCGGGAAGAATACAACCTGCGCCTCTCCTCGGATCGGGTGGAAACAATCAAGAATATTTTGATCAACCAGTACGGGATCGATGCCGCCCACATCGAGACGTTCTTTTACGGCGAAAAGGAACCCCAATTCGACAACAGCAGTGAAGTGGAGCGCAAGAAGAACCGGCTGGTGAAGATCGAGGTGAATGGCAAATGAAAATCGCCCTTTTTGCTTTGCTGGTTTGTTTCATAGGCGTCGGGTTCGCGCCGCTATTCAGCAATGGCATTGACCTGGTCGCAATGAAAAAGCAGGAGGAAGAGAGAAGAAAGAAAAATGCCAAGTCAAAGCTGGTTGTCAATGACAGCAATATCAATTCGATTTCTGTTGGCGGCAAAAAATATGGTTTTGTGCAGTTGGAATCCGACGAGCCCCTTGCCGACGAAGCGGTTGCGTCCATGCCCGGGAAAGGTGACAAAGGGGATGTATCCAAGCAACCCGATTTTTGGAAAAAACAGCAGAGCGACCTGCAAGAGCGCATCGCCAAATTAAAAGAAGACATTGATCGTGAACAGCTGGATTTGAACAAGCTATGGTCCGATTTCTATATCAAGAATATCTCGGCCGAACAAGATGCCATCAAGGTCCAGATCTCACAACTGACCAATCAGATCGAGCAGAAAAAGCTTTTTCTGAGCCAGTCCGAGACACAGCTGGAAGATCTTTACGAAAAAGCCCGCAAAGCCGGAGTCCCTCCCGGCTGGCTCAGATAACCCAATTTATCCGCCGGCCCGGGTTTCACGGCAGTCCCTTTGCCAAGCGCGCTTGCTGTTTGCAAAATCTCGATGGGGATGATAAGATAAATACCACCCATGGACTATTTAAAAGTGCAGGAACCGATTCTGCCGTTGCTCAGATCTACTGAAAAGGTCCTGGCCAGGCAACTGCGCAGCAAAGTCAGCTTGATCTCTGAACTGCGTCAGCACACGCCGGTCGGCAAGGGAAAAAAGATCCGCGCCGCGTTTTTTTTCCTGTTAGCCGGGATGAACCGTGTCGGCGCTGACGGGCTGCCGCAGATGGCGGCTGCCATTGAAATGCTTCATTTGTCCAGCCTTGTTCACGATGATATTGTGGATAATTCCGCCTGGCGGCGCGGCGAAAAAACAACCAATCACCATTTCGGCAATTATCTTTCTCTGCTCTGGGGCGATTTTTTGTTCATTACCTCGCTGTGCATGCTCTCTGCTCAAAATCGCAGCAGGATCATGGACATGATGCTGGACGCTTCCCGGCAGATGATCGAGGGGCAGATCCTGGAATTTGCGAACAACTTCAACTACTGCATCCGCTCCCGGACCTATTACGATATCATTCGCAAAAAAACATCGTCCATGTTTGCCGGCATTGCCAGTCTGGCAGCCCAATTGAATGAAAAACCAGCGCGGGCCGCCGCCGATTTCTACCGTTTCGGCCAGGATTTCGGCATGATCTTTCAGATCAGCGACGATCTTCTGGATATCTTTTCCGACAGTGCCGGCAAAAGCCGTTTTCAGGATCTGCAAGAAGGCAAGGTGACCTTGCCCTATATCCTGTTGCTGCGCCACGACGCATTGCCGCTCATCAAGAATTTCCACCGCTCCAGACCGCAGTCGCTGCTGGAGCGTTGCCGGACCCTGGGTATCAAGGAGCAGTCGCTGCAGATCATTGATCGTTATTACAGGAAATGCACCTCTTTTTTGGAATCGTTCCCCCCCTCTGCCCATCGCGAGTCAATGGCGAACTTGCTGGAGTTCATCCGCTACCGTGATTACTGAAAACCCGGTTGAAATAGAAGTGAAAATTAAGGTCGAGCGCCTGGAACCATGGCGTGAAAAACTCCTGCGCCTGCAGGCGGTGCTGGAGTGTCCCCGGGTTTTGGAAAGGAATCTGGTCTTCGACACGGCCCGTCAGCGCTTGAAAAAACGGGGCATTCTCCTGCGCTTGCGCCGGCTGGACAGCGGAAGCATTTTAACCATGAAAATGCCGGTGCAAAAAAGCTCCCTATATAAGATGCGCGAGGAGATCGAGGCCGGGGTTTCCGATTTCGCCAATATGAAAAAGATCCTGCTGGGCGTCGGTTTTAAAATTTTTTTTGTTTATGAAAAATACCGGGAAGTGTTCAAAAGAAAAGGCATTCGTGTCATGCTCGACGAGACGCCGATCGGGAATTTCCTGGAAATCGAGGGCGAACCGGCCGCTATTGACGCCATGGCTGCGGAGTTGGGATTCTCTGCAAAGGATTATATTACCGATTCCTATCACCGGCTTTTTCTCCTTAGCGGACGTTCCGGCAACATGGAATTTCAAGCGTGAAATTTTTCATCCTGGCCGGCGGTTACGGCCATAGGGCCGAGCCGCTCTCACTGATCAAACCGAAGCCGGTTTTTCCTCTGAACGGAATGCCGCTGCTCACTTTGCTGCTGCAGCAATTGCGCGCCCAGGATTGGTCGGAGGGGTTCATCAACCCGCAGCACCTGGGCGAACAGGTGGTCGCGGCGGCAGACGGCTACGGAATTCACTTTATCCGCGAAAAAGAGTTGAGCGGCAGCCGCGTGTTGAGGCAGGCACTGCCTTTCTTTACAGATTGGCTGCTGGCGGTCAACGGCGACACTTTCTTGGAAATTCCCCTGACCGGGCTGCTGGAAAAAACCACTGCCACGGACGTGGACGGCGTCCTGCTGGTGCGCCCGGACCATACGAGCAATTATGCCGGACTGTGCGTCGATGTTGACGGTTTTCTGGAGAGCGACGGTCCGCAGCCCGGATCGGGATTGATGTATGCCGGCGTGGCCCTGTTCAGGAAAAAGGCGGTAGAAAAAATAGACGAAGCCAACTTTTTCAAAAGTATTCAAAAAAACCGCCTGCGCTTCCAGACCGTTTTGTATGACGGGATCTGGCTGGATGTGGGCACCCCGGAAATGTATTTCCAGGCCAATTGGGAATACAAAACATATTGCTCGGATCCGCAGCCCAATGCCTTTTCGGGAAATGTCGAGATTTCGCCAGCTTCCCGGGTGGAAAAATCGGTGCTCTGGGAAAACAGCCGCATCGGCCCCGGCGTCCATTTGTCGGAGTGCATCGTGACCGGAAACCTGCGGCTGGAAAATACCAGTCACAGCGGACAGATCATTTCCCAGCAGGGAGTTTTTCCGCTGTTTTGAATTCGGCAGGAAAATTTTTCCGGCCTCTTGTTTTTTGCCGGGAAACAGTTTACTATTATAGCGGGAGTCAACATGAAGGACATCAATTTATTGCTTGAAAAATTCAAGATGATCACCGCTGACGGCCATTCGGATACGACTTTCAAATCGGTCATCTACGATATCGCCAAGTTTTATTGTGATAATTTCGATCTGGAAGTCGACGAAGTGGCCATATTGCTCACCGACAAGGACAACATGGTGCTGTCTTTCGCCTACCCCGAGCACCTGGTCAACGCCGGCATGATCCCGATCTCCTCCCCCGACGCCTTCGCGGCCCGGGTCTACAAGCTGAACCGTGGGCTGATCGAGAACAATTTCCACCAGATGAAGCACCTGCATCTTTTTGAATTCATCAAGGGGCCCGGCGCCAAGGACCGCAAAATATGGAAGATGATGAGCACGGTCTTGCGCGGCGATGACTTGAATTTCGGCATCATTGAACTTTCCCGCAAAGGGTCGACAATGGACGAAGCGGGAGAGGATTTCAGCCCGGAAAACCTGGAATTTTTTGAAAACACCATCGTTGAGATCACTCCTTATTTGCGCAAGGTCCTGCCGGTCGATTTCAGGGGAAAACTCGTTTGAAAGACCGCCTGCGCGCGATCCTGCTGGAAAAATCGGTGGTCAAGGGCAGGGAATTCAAATTGGCCTCGGGCAAGACCAGCGATTTTTATGTCGATGCCCGGGTGACCACCCTGGACGCCGAAGGGGCCGCCCTGTGCGGCCGGATCTTTTTGGACATGCTGTCCGCTTTTAAAGTGGACGCGGTAGGCGGCTATTCGATCGGCGCTGATCCCATCGTTGCGGCCATCGCCGTCACCAGTTATCTCGATAAAAAGCCGCTGCCGGCCTTCATCATCCGCAAGGAAGAGAAAAGTCACGGCACGCGCAAGATGATCGAGGGCAATTTCCGTTCCGGCATGCGCGTGGCCCTGTTCGACGACGTGATCACCTCGGGCGGCTCGATCATCAAGGGCGCCAGGCAGGTCGAGTCCGAAGGCGGCCAGGTTGAGGTGATCATGGCCGTGCTCGACCGCCAGGAAGGCGGCCGCGAAGCGATCGAATCCCATGGCTACCGCTTCTTGTCCATTTTTACAAAAAAAGATTTGCTGTAAATTCCTGCTCCAGGAAGAAAAACATGATGGTTGATGTATTGGTTATTTTAAAGAATATATTGGAATTCATCGATTTTAATAATAAGACTGTAATAGCCGTTGGCGCCGGCGGCGGACAATTTGCCGAATATGGCAAAAAAGCGCGCCGGATTATTGCAGTGGATTCCAATCCGCAAGCATTGGCGGCCCTGCAAGAAAAAGTGGCTGTCATAGGGTTGACCGATCGCTTTAAATATCATGCCGGGGATTTTGATACTTTTGCCTCGGCTGCGGACATGGTTTTTTTTGAATTTTGCCTGCACGAAATGGCCGACCCGCTTCAAGCGCTGGCCAAGGCGAAAAGCATGGCACCGCAGGTGGTGATCTTCGATCATTCCCCGGATTCACCCTGGGCTTACATTACAGCAGAAGAAATAAAGGTGAAAAATGCCTGGCAAGCCATCCAGACCCAAAAACCGAGTCGCGTGCAGCACTTCCAAAGCCTACAAAGCTTTGCCACATTTGCCGAGCTTGAAGCCAAGGTCATCCCCCAGGGCGAAGTGAGTTTGCAACGAATTGGGAAATACCGTGGGCAACAAAACTTTACTATTCCCATGTCTTACGGCCTGGCTTTGCTGTAAATATTGAAAAAACCACTACTGAATGCGGAATGTTGACATTGCAAATAATGATCCTTAAAATGCAGGTGTGGAGTTACCAGTGCATCAACGAATTTATTTCATTCTGCTGATCTTGCTCGCCGTCCTGAGCGCAGCGGCCACGACTCCGGTCACTATCCCTGATGACCGCGGCTTCGATCCAACCGGTATCTGGTATGGCCAGCACGGGCCCCTTGCGCTGATGCGCGCCGGCGATACGCTGTCTTTCTCCTACTCGGCGGTGTTTGGCGCGACCGCGCACATCTGCGATGGCATCGGTGTCGCCGGCTTCGTCGGCAACGGGAAATGGGAGTACGTCGACGAGCAGGGGACCGTCACTTTCACGACGAAGGACGGCAAGGTGACAATGCAGACCAGTGCCGGGATCGCCTCGTTCTGCGGCGCCAATTGGCCAGGTGACACCTTCACCAAGGACTCCTGGAAACCGGCTTTCCGCTGCCAGGTGACCGAGCCGAAAGCACATTTCTTTGTCGTCGGTGCACTTCCGTCCGCGCAGCGCCAGGGCTTTGTCGTCAAAGGCGACTGGGTCGAGGCGGTCGGTCTGGTCAACGAGTCCTCGGCTGCCTGGCTGCTAACCCGCTTCGTGGGCAAGACCCGCACTACCGCCGGGCTGCTTGAGCGCGACGCGCTCGAGTGCCACGAGGAGTAGCCCTCCGTGCCTCATTCTGTTAATTTATCCAAGAACTAAAGGAGACACACCATGAAGATCGTAGCAATTTCCCTCGCTTTGATGCTTACCGCCGTGACCGGCTTCGCCGTTTCCGACCAGATAACCAAGATCCATGACCTTACCTTTGTTTCCACCCTTGAGCTCTCAGTGCCTGAGCCGGCCGGACTCGACGCTTTGCTCATTGTCCACCCCAAAGACGCCAAATCCGGAGTTGAGAAGATGAGCATCACGGCGGTTCGCTTCCCCGCGGACGCAGTCGGTGCCGGCGGCATGTCGGATGCAGAGTTGCTTGAGTATGTCAAGACCGTTTTTCTGGCGACGTCAAGGCCGGGCACACCGGTAGAACGGACTTTCCTCGCCCGCAAGGTACTGGGTGAGGCTTTAGAAAAGTCGATTCCAACCCCAGCGCGGGCTGAGGTATACGTCGTTTCGCTCAAGACAGGGGCCAAAGTCGTTCTCGGCTTCGTCTTTGCGCCGGATTTCGCGGCGCAGGCCGGGCAGGTAATCGCCGAAGTGGCGGCCTCACTCAGGGAAGATTGATTTTGTTTTAAGTAGGCGAGGGGAAAATAGGATCGCTCAAGGAGGTATTGGTTATGAATAAAAAAGCATTTTCAATTCTTTTTCTGCTCGGTTTGTCATTGATATTAACTGCCTGCGGCGGAAAACCCGGTGAAGCGGGCAATTCACAAAACCAGGCTGCTCCCGCCGTCTCGACCGCCGCGGCTCAATTCACAGGCACGTCCTTGGCCAAAGACATTCTCTCCTGCTTCGACCAATGTGTGGCTGAAGCGGCCGGGCTTTCCTTCGGCAAGCCGGAAGCGGCTGAGCTGACACCCAAACTGCAAGCCTTGTACAAAAGATACGAAGAGAAAATGATTGAACTGAACAGAAAATACCTGGCCCTCAAAGCGGAAAATATCAGTGAATTCGGAGCAGCCAACATTTACCTGGGAGAAAACCGGGGCAAGCATGTTTTTAACAAGGACAACACCTTGAGCGCAGCCGTGGCCTTTTACAATTTCCAGAAAGGCGACCAGGCCATGGTCAACCTGCTTTCCAATGAGATCGTGAAACTACTTGATGTCGCAGTGAAAATGTAAGGGGTCTTTCATAGGTCCATGGGGAAAAATCTTGCTCGGAGCTTTACTTCCTATTATGCTGTAAGTCACGTTAGCCAAGGGAGGTTATCATGAAAAGAATACTTATGCTTGCCTCGTTTTTCCTAATTGTTTGCATTCTCTCAATGAACATCTTCGCCCAAAAGCCCGGTGAAATTGTCTTCTCCAAAACGCTTATCGATCCTCAGAACCCGGCAGCGCTTACCACCCAGTTTAAATCCGCTGACAATATTTACGCGCTTGCTTTCCTTGAGAAGTCTGTTTTGGGTATTCTCGGTTCCGAGGCGAAGAAGGTCGACGTGGAAGTGTTTCTGTACGAATTGAAACCGCCCCTCTATTCATATCAACAGCCGAGCGAAATGCAATTGGAATCAAACACACTGAAATTAGCGGGCGATGCTCTGCAGAAGACATTTCTGCCCCTTGACATTGTGCCGGGGACAAATGCCATGACAGCCTATGGCAGTCAGGATCTGGTGTATCAGAAATTTGGCAGCGAGTTTTACGGCCCCGTGGCATATGCCGCAGCCTTGAGCGGGCTCGAGCCCGGCGAACACACCATCATAGTCAAGTTGAGCTGTAACTACCAATTTGTAGCAGAAGGAAAATTCGTTATCCAGGGCAACGATTACGCGGTATACAATAAGATGTCCAAGGATTTGAACGAATCCGCCTCCGGCGCAAGTACGAAAAAGGCAGTGATGCCGAAAGCAGTACTTTCTGACAAGGGGCTTGAAACGGAAATGATCAACGCCTTCAAGAATTCTCAAACCTACAAGGACAGGATCAAGGGTGAGGTTTTGCGCGTGGTGATCATCGATCCCGACTGGATGATAAGGAGGAATGGGCTCACGGGGATCATTCTGCACCGCTACATCAGGGCGGCGATTGCGGTAAAAAACAGTGACGGCACGTGCACGGTGTGGCCGCTGGTAACATTTCAGCAGGACTATGTAGGTGACAAGTTCCAGAAAACAAGATTCGACGGAGTTGGCGATCCATACAAAATTCCCTGTGAGCATTTCGGGAAATAGAGAGAAATTTTAAAACGCGGACTAGTTTTCGCTAAAAATTTTTCATTGAGTGATTTTTCCTAAAAAAATCACTGCCAGTTACCATTGACAATTTTTCCCTATTTTGCCACAATCCATGGGGATGCCAGACGAAAAAGAGAGGTGGGGATTTCCTGTAGCAGAAAGGAAAATGAATAAGCCATTGGTGGGAGTTTGTCCGGAATAATTGAGTAAACATTGGACAGGGAGCAGAATAGATGCCGATCGATGAATATCTGAAACAGGTTAAGCAGCGGTATGCTGCTGGCATTTCCACCGAGCACAGTTACCGGGCCGATCTGCAGAATCTGATACTTTTGATGGTCAAAGGGATTCAAGTGACCAACGAACCGAAAAGACAAAAGTGCGGAGCCCCGGATTACATTATCCAAAAAAAACAGGTGCCGCTGGGCTATATCGAGGCTAAGGATATCGGCGTCGATCTAAATAAAACGGAAACGTCCGAACAGATCAAACGTTATTTGCAGAGTCTCGAAAATTTTATTTTGACCGATTACCTGGAATTCCGCTTTTACAAATACGGCCAGAAGGTGCATGAAATAAAGATCGCCTCTATTGAAAACGGTAAATTCTCAATTCACCCAGAATGTTTTGATTCTTTTTCCACACATATAAGGGACTTTTGCGACTTCAAAGGTCAGACCATTAAGTCGGCCGAAAAGCTGGCCAAAATGATGGCTCAGAAAGCAAGATTGATGGAGGAGGTTTTGTACAAGGCGGTGATGGAAGAGGATGAGAACAACTCTTTGAAAGATCAGTTGCAGGCGTTCCGGCGCATACTAATCCATGACCTTAAGGAAAAAACATTTGCCGATATTTACGCGCAGACCATCGCCTACGGGCTTTTTGCCGCCCGTCTTCATGATATCACTCTCGAAAATTTCTCCCGCCAGGAAGCCAGGGAACTTATCCCTAAATCGAATCCCTTTTTACGCAACCTTTTTGATTACGTTTCCGGTGCACAATTGGATGACCGTGTTGTCTGGATCGTCGACGACCTGGCCGATATTTTCCGAGCCGCCGATTTGCAGGCGATCCTTTCCGATTTCGGCAAAACCAATGGGCCGGCCGACCCTTTCATTCATTTTTACGAAACTTTTCTTGCCGCCTACGACCCAAAGCTGCGCAAATCCAGGGGGGTCTATTACACGCCCGAGCCGGTGGTGAATTTTATTGTCCGTGCCGTGGACGATATTTTGCAAAACGAGTTCGGCCTTTCCTCCGGTCTTGCTGACACTAGTAAAATCAAAATAAAAACGACAGATGAAAATACCGGAAAGACAATTGAAAAAGAAATCCACAAAGTGCAAATACTCGATCCGGCCACCGGGACAGGAACATTTCTGGCCGAAGTGATCAGGCAAATCCATAAAAAATTCCAGGGGCAGGAAGGGGCCTGGTCCGACTATGTGGAAGAGCATCTCATCCCGCGGCTGAATGGCTTTGAGATCCTGATGGCCTCTTACACCATGTGCCACTTGAAACTTGAAATGCTGCTGCGCGAAACCGGCTACAAAGCAAAAGATGAAAGCAAGCAGCAACGATTTCGGGTCTTTTTGACCAACAGTTTGGAAGAAGCCCATCCCGATACCGGAACACTATTTGCCAGTTGGCTTTCAAAAGAATCCACTGAAGCGAATTATGTAAAAAGAGACACACCGGTCATGGTGGTGATGGGCAATCCGCCATACAGTGGTGAAAGCGCCAACAAGGGCGAATGGATAATGGAACTTATGGAAGATTATAAAAAAGAACCTGGAGGAAAAGAGAAATTAAAAGAGCAAAATTCAAAGTTCATAAATGACGATTATGTTAAATTCTTACGTTACGGTCAGCATTTTATTGAAAAGAATGGTAGTGGAGTGTTAGCCTTTATTAACCCACACGGATTTTTGGATAATCCAACATTTCGAGGTATGCGTTGGAACTTGCTCAAAACTTACGATAAAATCTATACCATAGATTTGCACGGAAACGCAAAGAAAAAAGAAACGGCTCCAGATGGGTCGTCTGATGTTAATGTTTTTGACATCGAACAAGGTGTTTCAATTAATTTATTTATTAAAACAGGAAAGAAAAAACCAAATGAATTAGGACAGATTTTTCATTATGATTTGTTTGGGAAAAGGGAATTGAAATACGGTTTTCTACTTGAGAATTCAGTCAAATCAATAGAATTCAACAATTTCATGCCTTTTAAAAATAATTTTCTTTTCAAAAAAATTGACGATACATTACTTAATGAATATAACAAATACTTAAATCCAGTTGATCTATTTCAAATTAATGTAATGGGGTTTCAAACTCATAGAGATAACTTTTCAATTGATTTCGAGATGACTGAAATTAGAAAAAGAGCAAACGATTTAAGAAATCAAGACATAACTAATGAAGAACTTTATAATAAATACTCAATAAGCGATAATAGAGATTGGAAACTTTCAAAAGCAAGAGCAGAAATTCAATCTGATAAAAATTGGGACAATAAAATAATTCATTGTGGTTATAGACCTTTTGATAATAGACCTTGTTATTTTAGTTATGTTATGATGGACTACCCACGAAAAGAGTTAATCCAAAATGTTTTAGACAAAGAGAATTTAATTCTTGGAATAGGAAGACAGGGTATGGCTGTTGGTGATATTGAATGGTGTCTTACCACAATATCAAAATATCCTGTTGATGCAAATATGTTTAGAAGAGGTGGCGTCAATCTTTTCCCCCTCTATCTCTACCCCGAAACAAACGGGCAACAAAATATCGAACAAACAATCGTAAGAACATCCAATTTAAACTCCGAAATTGTCCAAAAAATTGCGGAGAACTTAGGCTTAAACTTTACCAATGAGAAAGAAACCACCGAAGGCTCTTTTGCACCAATAGACATTTTAGATTACATCTATGCTGCATTGCATAGTCCAACGTATCGCAAGAAATACAAAGAATTTTTAAAGACAGATTTCCCTCGCGTGCCTTACCCTGAAAATGCTGACACTTTTTGGAAGCTGGTCAAACTGGGTGGTGAAATTAGACAGATCCATCTGTTGGAAAGCCCTGCGGTGAACAAACTGATCACTACTTATCCTGTAAACGGGAATAACAAAGTTGCAAAAATAATGTTTGAATCTGGCAAAGTTTGGATAAACGATTCCCAATACTTTGACAAGGTTCCTCAGATTGCCTGGGAATTCTATATCGGCGGCTATCAGCCCTCACAAAAATGGCTCAAAGACCGGAAAAGCAGGGAATTAAATTTTGAGGATATACTCCATTATCAAAAAATCATAGTTGCCTTGACCGAGACAGATCGGATTATGAAAGAAATCGATAAGGTGGTGGAGTTTTGAAAGAGGTTTGCGCTTTTTTCCGCCAGGGGACCCCCCCCTTAAACATATATGAGATTCAACCCTGAGATACATCACCGCAAGTCCATCCGTTTGAAAGGATATGACTATTCGCGGAACGGAGCCTATTTTGTGACAATATGCGCATGGAATCGCGAATGTATATTTGGGGAAATTATTGATGGAAAAATGAATTTAAGTAATATTGGTTTGATAATCAATGATATATGGCCTTGGCTAGGAGAACAATATCACTTTTTACATTTACTGGACTATGTGATCATGCCGAATCATTTGCATGGATTGATTGTCCTTGACTATTGTAAGGGCGGTTCGCGAACCGCCCCTACAGAAAAATCGAAACCATTGGGTCGTTTGCTGGGCGCATTTAAAACCCGATCAACCAAATTTATTAATATGTCCCGCCAGACATCAGGCGCACCAGTATGGCAACGAAATTATTACGAACGAATTGTCCGGAATGAAATCGAATTCAATCGCATTTTTGAATATATAATCAACAACCCTGCGAATTGGAACGATGATGAAAACAATCCCATCAATGTTTGAATCAGGAATTGAATATTCTGATTCTTATTGTAGGGGCGGTTCGCGAACCGCCCTTTTGGTGAAACAATCCAAGGAGCATTTATGAGCAGCCGGCAAGCGAAAGAATTATTAATTTATGAAAACGAGATGTTCAGTTTGGAGCAAAGCGCGGCGTGTCCAATACCCGGCTATCTGATATTGCGACTGAAAGGGCCGGAGGCCAGCCTGGCCCAATTGTCAAAAAAAACCGCACAGCTTCTCGGCGTTATGCTGAAGCGAGTGACCAATGCCATCGAGCAGGCTGTCAAGCCCGAGCGGGTCTATGTCCTGTCCTTTTGCGAGATCGAACCGCGGCTGCATTTTCATCTTTTCCCGCGTACGGCCTGGCTGCTGAAGGAATACTTCAAGGCCAACGACTGCGCCAACGACCCAGTCAACGGCCCCATGCTGTTTGAATGGGCGCGCAGCGCTTTCGGCCCGGGCAGCCATGTACCCCAGGGAACCCCCGACATGGAAACCGCCTGTGGGATTATGCGCGACATCTTGAAATAATAGGGAATACCCTTGAAAAGAATATGCGTCTTCTGCGGTTCGAGCCCGGGTACCAGGCCTGAATATGCCTGGGCGGCGCAACGGCTGGGTGTCCTTCTCGCCCAGAGAAAAATCGGCTTGGTGTTCGGCGGCGGCAAGGTCGGCTTGATGGGCCGGCTGGCCCGGGCCGCCCTGGAAAACGGCGGCGAAGTCATCGGCGTGATCCCCAGGGAGCTTCATGAAAAGAGGGTGGCATTCAGCGGACTCTCGGACCTGCGGGTTGTGGGGTCCATGCATGAGCGGAAAGCCTTGATGGCCGAACTGGCCGATGGCTTCATGGCTTTGCCGGGCGGCTTGGGCACCCTGGAAGAAATATTTGAAATATTGACCTGGGCGCAGCTGGGCATACACCACAAGCCCTGTGGCCTGCTCAATGTCGGCGACTTCTATACTCCATTGCTGGCTTTTCTGGACCAGGTCGTGGAACAGGGATTTCTCGACACGGCCCATCGTTCCATGATATTGACCGCTGAAAATCCCGAGGAGTTGCTGCAACAATTTGAAACCTATCGGCCCTCGACCGCTGACAAGGCGGTATGGGCGCTGGAACAGGGACACGTTTGAAAACGGGGGCGGTTCCCCCTGGCAGAGACAAGCGTGAACAACTCTTTTAAATAATTGAAAAATGAAATTCAACCCCGAGATTCACCACCGCCGGTCCATAAGATTGAAGGGATATAACTATTCGCAGAATGGGGTATATTTTGTGACCATGTGTGTCCAGAACCGGGAATGCTTATTGGGAAAAGTTGTCGACAACAAAATGGTTTTGAATGATGCGGGCACCATGATTCGATCTGTTTTCGAGGAAATCCCACAATTCTATCCCGGTGCGGGAATTGATATTTTTCAAATCATGCCCAATCATGTGCATGCCATAATATATGTAGGGGCAGACCCCTGTGCCTGCTCCTCTGGTAAAGGGCAACCACGGGGGGTTGCCCCTACATTGTCATTACCCGATATTATTCACCGATTTAAAATACTGACAACGAAAAGATATATGGATCATGCAATTCAAAAGAATTGGCAGCCTTTTCTGAAAAAATTGTGGCAACGCAATTACTATGAGCATATCATTCGGGATAAAGGCGAATATGATTTGATTGGTGAATATATAAAAAATAACCCATTTAATTCTACTCCGACATATAATTGATTATGATTAGATCAACATCCTCATCAGGTACAAAGCGATTTGATGCCGGACATCGGGCAAAGAGGATTTTTGTTTCAGCTCCCTTTGCCTGTTCCGCCAGCGCTCCGAGGAGCG
>JAHIKI010000005.1 GCA_018897435.1 Acidobacteriota bacterium
CGGATCCTTTTTGTTGCTCAAGAAATTCCGGCGCGAATGGCTTTGGGGCTGGGGCTTTTTCCTTGTTTCCCTGCTCCCGGTGTTCGGCCCGGTCTGGCAATTTTTCCCGGTGGCCAACCGCTACTCCTATTTGCCGGCCATCGGCTTGTCATACCTCCTCGTCATGGCCGTTTTTCTGATCAGAGGCAAATTGGCCAGGTGGAAAAAAATAAAGTTTTTGTGGGTGGTTATTGCCATTTCAGCCTTAGCTTATCTCGGCACAGCCAGTTTTGCCCGCTGCCACGTATGGAAGGACAGCATTTCGTTGTGGAATGACGTGATCGGGAAATATCCGATGATCCCGCTCGCCTACAATAGCCGGGGCAATGCCCTGCAAACCGCGGGACGCCTGGATGAGGCCCAGAAAGATTATTCCCGGGCGATCCAGCTTATGCCCCATGGCAGCTTTTATTGGAACCGCGGGCTGGCGCGGCTGCAGAAAAACCAGGCCAAAGAGGCAATAGAGGATTTTTATGCAGCTATTCTTAAGGACCCGAAATACTTCCAGATGTTTTGTCAAATGACGGTTGACACGCATGGCCGATCGGGATATGAGCGGGTTATTTACATGGGCAAGCGGCTCATCGCCGCCCGGCCCGATTCCCGGGTCCATATGAAAATGGCGGATGCATTCATTCGCTTGCGCCGCTGGCAGGAGGCGGATTTTCATCTGCAGGAGGCCGTGCGCCTGTCACCCCATGCGGAAGAATACCGGCGCGCCTTGCAGGTGTTTCGCGAAGCCTTGCACCTGCCCTCGCGTCGATTCGAGGAAAAATGAATCAGATGGATTTTATTGAAAAACGGAAAGCCCACTGGAACGCAGTGGCCAACAAATGGGGGAGACGCGAAGGACTGGGGAAGTATTACCACCGGAGAGTATTGAAGATCCATCAATTTTTGGTCCCTCCCGGGCGGAAGATCCTGGAACTGGGGTGCGGGTTCGGCGACCTGCTGGCCGGTTTGAAACCCGCCATCGGTATCGGAGTCGACTTTTCAGCGGGTATGATTGCTAAGGCCAAGTCCAAGCATGCCGACTTAACCTTTATTTGCGCCGATGCCTCGGACTTGGAATTGCATGAAACCTTCGACATCATCGTTTTGTCGGACCTGATCAATGACCTGTGGGACGTGCAAAAAGTCCTGGCAACCGTTTCCCGGCACGCGACCCCCGGCACCCGCATCATTTTGAACTTTTACAGCCGCTTGTGGGAAATGCCGCTGCGGCTGGCCCAAAAACTGCGGCTGACAAAGCCGACGCTGATGCAAAACTGGCTGACTCCCGAAGATGTACTCAACCTGATGAACCTGGCCGACTTTGAGCACATCCGGCACTGGACTGAATTCCTGTTGCCCGTCCAGGTTCCCCTGCTTTCCTTTTTTGCGAATCGTTTCCTGGCCAAGCTTTGGCCTTTCAATTGGTTGGCCCTGTCCCATTTCATGGTCGCCAGGATCAAGCCGGGCAAAAAGGAGGGGGAGCAAAAGCGGTCCGTTTCCATCATCGTTCCGGCCAGGAACGAGGCGGGAAACATCAAGGAGATCTTTGCCAGGACACCGGAAATGGGAAAATGGACCGAACTGGTTTTCGTGGAAGGGCATTCCCGGGATGACACCCATGCGGCTATCCAAAGGGAGATCGAACTCCACCCGCAGCGGCGGTGCCAGCTGCTGCAGCAGGCGGGGAGCGGTAAAGGCGACGCGGTCAGGCTGGGTTTTGAACATGCCAGCGGAGATATTTTCATGATCCTCGATGCGGACCTGACCGTTCCCCCCGAGGACCTGCCGCGGTTCTATCAAGCGCTGACCTCTGGACAAGGTGAATTGATCAACAGCGTGCGCCTGGTTTATCCCATGGAAAAACAGGCCATGCGCTACTTGAACTTCCTGGGAAATAAATTTTTCAGCCTCGCTTTTTCAATGCTTCTCGGTCAGCCGATCAAGGACACCCTTTGCGGGACCAAGGTCTTGAGCAGGAAGAATTACCTGCAAATTAAAAAAAACAGGGCTTATTTCGGAGATTTCGACCCTTTCGGGGATTTCGATCTTATTTTCGGAGCGGCCAAATTAAATTTGAAGATCATCGACCTGCCGATCCGTTACCGGGAGAGAGTGTACGGACAGACCAACATCCAGCGTTGGAAACATGGCTGGCTGCTCCTGAAAATGGTGGCCGTCGCCGCCAGCCGCATCAAGTTCATTTAAATTTCATTCATGCGGGGGCCGGAGGGCACTAATAAGCAGGGAACCGGCAAATTCACGAAAAACAGGAATTTTTTCCACGGCGAAACCGAACCTCTGAATGAAAGGCACCAGTTTCTCCGGAGTGGCGGGATGCAACCAATCGAAAGGAATGATCTTCACATTTTCAAAACCGCTTTCCAGCAGAACCCTTTTTAATCTCCATCGTAAAAATGCTGTTTCGTCACTTGAAATGTAGGGGAACCATTTCCGCCATTTTCGTTCTAAAAAAACCTGAGGATTCAATAGATTGGGCTCGGCAAAAGCCATGATTCCTCCCGGCTTGAGCAGACTGAATATTTTCAAGCAAGAGGGGAAAAGATCGAGATGATGCAAGACTGAAGATCCGATCACTGCGTCAAAAGGGCCTTCGAGAGCGCAATCTTCAAATCGCTTTTCAATAAATCGGACCTGCAGGGGAGGCAGGTCGCGTTGTTGTGCTTTTTGCAGTAGCTCCCCCGATATGTCCACCGCCACTATGCGCGCACCGGTTTTGGCGAACATCTCGGTGAACAAACCCGTGCCGCAGCCGATCTCCAACACATGGCTCCGGGAGTTCAGACCGGCGCAGGCGGCGATCAAGCCGGCCCTTCGTGCCGCCCGCAACTTTCCGGCAGGCGAACCCCAGCCCCAGACGAATTCCGTATCATTTTTCGCCAGTTTTATCCCATGCTCGATTTCACGCCTGGCCCGTGAATCATTCTTGTCTTTTTCGCCGCGACTCATGCGAGAGCCTGATTGGCCAATGCCCGGGCTTGTGCGGAGCAGATCTTGTCGAGACCGAAGTCGGTCGAAAAATCGACACATTGAAAACAAGCGATCAAAGGGGATTCTTTGAAGCGTTTCATAGGGGGTCAAGAAAAAGTATCCGGCTTTTTTTTGATCATTGACCATCGTATAGAAAAAAGAAGTAAAAATCAAATTCGGCCCCATGATTGTTCAGAGGTACGTAAAGCCCTTTTTGCTGCGCAGGGCACCACGATCTCGAATGAATGCCTGGAACCACCCTCGGAGAATGAACCCTGGGATTGACAACGTAGAATTCCCTCCATACAATAACTACGTGGAGAATAGCCAAAGTAAAAATCCTCTGAATTCTCGATTGAGCAAAATACTCGCTGTTCTTTTTCTGGGTTTGTTCATATTCATCCTGGCAGAAACCACGAATTGGCAATATTCGTCAACTAGGGATCACCGTGTACTTAGACCCGAAAACATCATCCAAGGTAAATCGCAAGCTCCAAATCAGTATCGAATTCTTGCTCCGCTGCTTACTTTATTCCTGAATAGGACCTTAATCAGCGAGATCGACCGAAGTGATCAACTGATCATATTTCTATCTATTATTATTTGTTATATTACCGCAGGCATTCTTTTTTACCGGTCTTCAGGGTCGGTTCCCCTTACGATGCTGGCTTTGCTTGCGCTGATGGGATCTTTTTCATCCGGAATGCTATGGAAATACCGCCAGGAGTTTTTTGAGGTCGCGGCCACTGTTTCCGCTCTTCTCGTCATACAGTTCATACGGAATAAATCTTCAATGTATTTCTTTCTTGGATTGATAACTCTTGTGGGAAGCCTCAATCGAGAAACTTTTGTTTTTTGCCTTACCGGGATAACAACCCACATTATCTGGAACCGGATTCTCGGTCAAAAAGAAAAACCATCGGGCCACATCATCGGGATCGCAATTCAATTCGCAATTTTTTCGATCTGCTTTTTCGGGCTCAGATGGTATTTTGGATTATCAGAATACCATTGCGAATTCTGGCAATACCAAATCAATCTAGAGAATATGCGGAATTTCTTCCAACCGGGGAATCTCTTGCATATGGGCGCGGGAATTATCTTTGCCTATCTGACAACCATCGTACTTGGGAATCGAGAGTATCTGGCTTTTATCATAGGCTATTCCATTCCCATGCTTTCGATGGCCTGGATGATTTCTTCTTTTTATGAACACCGGGTTTTTTATCCTTTGATGGCACTGTTAATTGCCTCCATCGTACGTTTTATCATGAAAAAGTGAGGATTTTTTCTAAAAAATGGATTTGACAAAATAGGGATGCATTGCGTACCATGGGACCGGCTGCCTTCCCGGGACGGTGAAGGTTTTCCTCTTTGTCAGTTTCCGAAAACGAGGTCAATTCAAGGCCTGTCTCAGGCATGGGTGAGGATGAGATGACGTATTGGGAGAACAAGCGTGTTTGGATTACCGGCGGCACAGGTTTTTTGGGCAAAGTTGTCGTGCGCAAGTTGAAGGAATACGGTTGCCGGGAAATCCTGGCAACCGGGATCGAACAGGGCGACATGGTGAACCCTGCCGTCATACAAAAACACCTGGAATTTAAACCCGAGCTGATCATCCATCTGGCCGCCATCGTCGGCGGCATCGGCGCCAACCGCCGACGGCCGGCCGAGTTCTTTTACCAGAACCTGATGATTGGCGTCCAGTTGATGCACGAGAGCTGGAAGGCCGGGGTAAAGAAGTTCGTGGCCATCGGCACCATCTGCTCCTATCCCAAGCACACGCCGGTTCCTTTCAGGGAAGAGTACCTGTGGAACGGCTACCCGGAGGAGACGAATGCGCCATATGGCCTGGCCAAGAAGATGCTGCTGGTCCAATCCCAGGCTTACCGGCAGCAATACGGCTGGAATTCGATCTGCCTCCTTCCGGTCAATCTGTACGGCCCTGGCGACAATTTCAATCCCGCCAGCAGTCACGTCATTCCGTCGTTGATCAAGAAGTTCGTAGAGGCCAAGGAGTCGGGCGCGGAACACGTGACAGCTTGGGGGGACGGGTCACCAACGCGCGAGTTTTTATATGTGGACGACGCTGCGGAGGGGATTCTACTGGCCGCCGAGCGCTACGACAAGCCTGAACCGGTCAATCTGGGCTCGGGTATGGAGATCAGCATCAAAGATTTGACCGAGACCATCGCCCACATGGTGGGTTTCACAGGTGAAATTCATTGGGATACTACCCAGCCAAACGGACAACCTCGACGAAAACTGGATATTTGCCGAGCAGAGAAAGAGTTCGGCTTTAGGGCGAAGGTGGGGTTTAAAGAAGGGTTGCAGCGAGCCGTAGCGTGGTACCTTGACAAGCGGCCGGAATGAACGTCACTTGCGTGAATAACATGCGAGGCGCCGCCACCCCCGGCCCGGCTGCACTGCGCCAACACCTTTCATGGATCGCACGGGCGCAACAGGAGGATCCTCATTAGGGCATTCTCCCTTTCCCCCCGTTGGCCCCGGTTTTTCTTCATCGTTCTGTTCATGGCCATCCCCCTGCTTTATTTCATTTACCTGCCGGTTAGTTACAGCTTTGACGGCACGGTTTTCAGCCAGATGCTTCGCTATGCCTTGCTGAAGCACAACTGGCTGGATATTACGCAGACACACCACCTTTTTTATTTCCCAATAAATTACTTGATCTATCGTGTTTTAGAGGCCTTGTTTCATTATCGGGTACTTGAATTTTTCCATCTGCAGCTTTTTTCCATGTTTTTCGGCATTGCGACCCTGATGCTGATAGAGCGCATGCTGAAAAAATTGGACCTGAACCCGCTGATGCGCCTGATCGGAGTGTCAGCGGTTGCGTTTTCATA
>JAHIKI010000048.1 GCA_018897435.1 Acidobacteriota bacterium
ACGCCCAAGATTTCGTAGTGGAACCCATCGAATTTTTATTCAAAATGCTATCGAGATACTTAAGTGAACAGTATTGGGGTTAGCCCCAAAGTCAACACCGTCCTTAATCCCCTATCCTTCTCCATCTGCTGCGGCAAACAACTCGGCAAGCAGGCGGCGCGATTCCTGAAGACCGGATTCGGTGAAGGCAACCGATTTTGTTTTGCTGACAGGATTGGAAATGAAGCCTTTTTTGTGCAGTCGATCCATGGCATCCCAATCGAACGATTTCCAGGCCCGAAAATCGTCATGCAGGCCAAGGTGCAACAAGGCCAGGACAACCCGATCGATTTTCTCCGTATCGAGTTTCATGAAAAACCTCCTTGTGTCGGATCAATTGTAGCATATGCGGAAATAATTAAGAATGAAACAAGGTGAATAGGGAAGATGCTTGGTTTTGGCCGCCGGACGGCGTACAATGACACTTAGAGGGTGTTCATGGCCATATTCGACGACAGCGTGATTTGTCCCTGCGGCAGCGGCCGCAAGCTAGCGGAATGCTGCCGGGTAATCATCCAGGATTCATCCGGCAAAACCGGACGGTTTTCGAACATGGCCGGGGCGCTCGGCGAAGAAATCAACAGGCGCCTGGCCGGCAAGAAGTTTTCCGGGGATAAGGAGATGCAGGAGGCGATCAATACGATCGTCAATGAGCGCAACCGGAAGCCGCTGGCCGATTTCTGTGGACTCTCGCCCAGAGAAATCGATGCCATGTGCCGCCGCCCCTTTGCTTCGCCTTGGCTCGTTCACTTTGCCGAGCGGTTTGATCCACCGCCCCAAGCCCCGATTCTCGTTCTCTACAAAGCACTGGCTGAAGCCTGTGCCGGGTCCGGGCTCAAGGCCACTGCCATGGGGAACCTGCCGCGGAGCTTTGTGCGTGAAGCCGTGCACTTGTACTGGCGGCCGAACCAGCAGGTTGAGATCGCCCGTTTCCTTGGTACATTCAACGAGGAGCGCTTTCATGATCTGAGCAACACCCGAACCATCGTTACGTCTGCCGGCTTACTGCGCAAGCTTCATGGTCGTTTTCATCTGACCAAAAAGGCGAAAGATCTGGCCGCCCAGGGAACGGATGTCCTCTACCGCTTTCTTTTTATTTTTTACTGTGACCGCTTCAACTGGGCATACCGCGACTATGAGGAAGAGCTGCCCATTATCCAGGATTCTTTCCTGTTCACGCTGTACATGCTGCAGCGTTACGGGGGCAAGTACCTGCCTTTTTCCTTTTATCAAAAAAAATTCGTCACTGCTTTTCCGCGAATTGTTGCGGAATGCTCATCGACGCCCTACACTGCCGCTGAAAAAATAGCCCATTTTGCTTACAGCCGGCGCGCTTTGCAGCGCTTTGCCTGGTTCTTCGGCCTGGCTGAGGTGAAAAGCAAGGAGGACAATCCTTATTTTTGGGGTGCCGAAATCCGCAAGAGCCCTTTGCTGGAGCGCTTCGTCATCTTCACGCCCACGGCCGACGCGGGGTGAAACGACGAACTAGGGAAAAGAATGAGAAGCCTTAGGTTCCATAAATCATTATCAATACTCACCCCAACAAGACCATCATTCTTAACTCTTTCTCCCCCCTCGCCACCAGCTTGCGAAATAATTTTATTTTTGCGGAATTGGCGCATAAATTATTCCGTGGTATAATTTATTTATGGATAAGAAAGAAATTGCAAAATATTGGATAAAGTCCTCGGATAACGATTTTGCAACCATGAACTATTTATATGAAGGCAAAAATTATCCCTGGGCGTTATTCATCGGGCATATCGTGATTGAAAAATTACTGAAAGCCTATTACACTAGAAATATTGATACAAATACGCCTTATCTACATGATTTATTGCGTATTGCCGATAAGGCAAAACTTAGCCTTTCAGAAGAACAAAAAAATTTCCTCGATACTTTAACAAGCTTCAATATAAAAGCGCGTTATGATGACTATAAATTGAAATTTTATACGCTGTGCACGAAAAAATTTGCCAGCGAACATGTCGCTAAAATAAAGGAATTCAGGCTATGGATAAAAGAAATGCTTTAAAAATAGCCAGGGATTACGTTGGCTTCCTTGTTTCTCAGCGACATTATAACGTGAAGGAAGCCTTTTTGTTTGGTTCGTATGCCCGAAACAATTTTAATAATGACAGCGACATTGACATCGCTCTCGTCTTGGATGGGTATAAAGATACTATAAGAGAGCTGTCAAATTTAATGCGGCTGCGCAGAAATTTTGACCTGCGCATAGAACCCCATCCTATCGCTAAAAAAGACTTTACCAGCAGCAACCCTTTCGCTAAAGAAATAAAAAAAGGGTATAAGATTTTATAAATTCCCAAGAGCAATAGAGTCAGACCCAAGGTTCCAGAAATAAACATCGCCATCATCATAGCAAATTAGTATTTCACTTCAGGAGCAGGCATATGCGGATCATGGCTTCGGCGGCGCGAATGCCGTCAACAACCGATGCCGATGCTTAAAGAGATGGTTCGGGAGTGAGTTTGCCATTGCCCCGAGTGCCCTTCTACTGTATAATTGCGGTTTACCGGAGGTAAGCACTATGATC
The DNA here is from genome assembly GCA_018897435.1 of Acidobacteriota bacterium. Classification (GTDB taxonomy): domain Bacteria; phylum Acidobacteriota; class Aminicenantia; order UBA2199; family UBA2199; genus UBA2199. The sequence goes on from JAHIKI010000048.1 coordinate 2,597, forward strand.
AACGAAGCGATTTTCAGGGAATACGATATCCGCGGCCTAGCCGAGACGGAGCTGGCCAACCCTCAGGTCGAGCGCATCGCCATGGCCGTTGCCGCCATCTACGTGCGCGAAGGGAAAAGAGAGATCGCCATGGGCATGGACGGCCGTCCCAGTTCACTGCGCATAAAGGACCTTTTTTGCAATATTTTGGCCCGCTACGGCCTGCGGGTAACCGACTTGGGTTTGGTGCCCACGCCGGTGGTCTATTTCGCCGCCTTCAAGGACAAAATGGATGGGGCCGTCATTATTACCGCATCGCACAATCCGAGTGAATACAATGGCTTCAAGATCCTCCTCGGTGTGGCGGCCCTCTACGGCGAACAGATCAAGGAAATCTATCATCTGGCCTGCAATGGGCCTTTTGCGGCTGAAAAAAAAGGCACCATCAGCCAAAAAGACATACTGCCCGAATACCTGACCTATATCGAAAATAATATCAAGATTAACAAGAAGATCCACGTCGTTGTAGACGGTGGTAACGGCACCGGCGGCATCACAGCTCCCGAATTGTACCGCCGTTTGGGCGCCGATGTCACCCCCATCTACTGCGACGTGGACGGCCGCTTTCCCAACCACCATCCCGACCCCACGGTGATCAAGAACCTGCAAGACCTGATCGCTAAGGTCAAGGAAACCGGTGCCGATCTGGGCATCGGCCTGGACGGCGATGCCGACCGTCTGGGCGTAGTCGATTCCCGCGGGCGCATTCTCTGGGGCGACCAACTGCTTGTCATTTACGCCCGGGCCATCCTGAAAGACCATCCGGGCGCCACCATCATCTCTGAGGTCAAAGCTTCCGAAGTCCTGTATGCTGAAATCAAAAAATACGGCGGCGTGCCCATCATGTGGAAGGCTGGCCATTCGCTGATCAAAAAAAAGATTTTCGAAGTAAACGCCCTGGCTGCCGGCGAGGTCAGCGGTCACATGTTTTTCAACGACAAATGGTTCGGTTTCGATGACGCCGTCTATGCTGGGGCGCGGTTGCTGGAAATACTGGGCAACTCCGAGCAAACCATGGCCGAATTATACGACTCCATACCCACGGCGTTCAATACGCCCGAAATCCGCGTCGATGCCGGCGACGATGTCAAATTCCGCATTGTGGACGCCATCCGCGACTATTATAAAACACTACTGCCGGTAATAGATATCGACGGCGCCCGGGTCAGTTTTCCGCACGGTTGGGCTCTGGTCCGCGCTTCGAACACCCAACCGTCGCTGGTCATCCGCTACGAAGCCGACTCGGCCGAGGAACTTATAAAGATCCAAAACCAGGTCGATGAGGTCATTCGTAGCATCCAAGCAAAGTTCAAGAACTGAAATGCCTTTAATATTGAAAGTTGTTCTGCTCGCCATTGTCCAGGGATTCACCGAGTTCTTTCCGATCAGTTCCAGCGGTCACTTGGTTGTCCTCCAAAAGATCCTGAATTTCACCACCTTGCCCCTGGTATACGACCTCTTTTTGCATTTGGGTACGCTACTGGCCGTGGTCATCTATTTTTTTAAAGACCTGCAGCCATTGGTACTACGTTGCTACGAAAAAGAGAATTTTCGTATGCTGCTGCTGCTGGCAACCGCTTCTTTACCCACGGCTATCATCGGTTTCGCTTTCAAGGATTTTTTTGAAGCGCTTTTTGAAAAGACTTTCTACCTCGGATTTTGCTTCATTTTCACCGCCGCGGTACTGCTGGCTTCACGCTACTTTCGACTGAAAAAGGTACCTATATTCCCAGCCGCTTTCCTGATCGGCATCGCACAAGGGATCGCCATCATCCCCGGCATTTCCCGTTCCGGCATAACTATCGCCGTCGCCCTGATCCTGGGCCTGGGCTTCGAATTCTCCTTCAGGTTTTCCTTTTTGCTCTCAATACCGGCGATCCTGGGCGCCGTTCTGCTTGAATACGACAAAATCCCCTGGCAGGGAGGACATTGGCCCCAGCTCCTGCTGGCTGTCCTGGTTTCAGCCCTGGCCGGTTTCCTGGCCCTGGGCCTGCTGAAAAAGATCATGATCAAGGAAAAGTTCCACCGCTTTGCTATTTATCTTCTGGTCCTGGCGGCACTGGTTTTCTTATTCCTTTAAGCGCCTGCGGCTGAAATCGCGGCTGAACGGATCAGTCTTTCACCTGCAGCTGTTGGCGGACCATTTCGGTAATGGTGCGGAAATCGATCTTGCCGCTGCCCATCTTGGGAAAATCTTCCAGAATCACGAATTGCTTGGGCAGGGCGATGGCCGGGAGTTCTGCGGCCATGGCCTTGAGCATTTTTTTCTGGTTAACCTCTTTATTCAAGGCGGCGACGATCCTGGCCCCTTTTAGCGAATCCGGAACTTCAACCACGCAGCACTCGGTTTCCTCTGGAAGCAGTTTCAGCAAAACGCTTTCGACTCTCACCAATGAAACCATTTCGCCGCCGATCTTGACAAAGCGCTTCAGCCGGCCGCGGTGCCATAGATAGCCTTCTTCGTCCAGAACTCCCATGTCGCCGGTCTCGTACCAGCCGTCCTTGATCCTGAGCGAGGTTTCCTCCAGATCGTCGAAATATCCTTTCATGACCAGGTCGCCTTTGACCAGTATTTTCCCCTCGCGTCCCAGCGGCAGCGTTTCGCCGGAATTGATGTCCACGATCTTCACCCGGACACTGGGCAGCACCTTGCCCACGCTGCCAGGCTTGTTGGCATCGGGCAAGTTGGTGGAAACGACCGGGCTGGTTTCGGTGGTACCGTATCCTTCGCATAGTTCCAGGTTGTGCTTCTTCAGAAAGCCGGCGCGCAGAGAATCAGGAGTCTTGTCGGCCCCGGCCACGGCCACGCGCAGTGAAGAAAAATCGCCGGGGTCCGATTGGCGCAGGTAGCCGGAAAAAAAGCTGGGGGTACCGACCATGAGTGAAACCTTTTCTTCGCGTACGATGGTGCAGACCTTTTTGTATTCCAGGGGGTTGGCGTAGGAAACAATGGTCATACCAAAGAGAATAGGCAGCCAGAAATCGACATTGTGGCCAAAAACGTGGAAAAGCGGCAAGTTGGCCAGCATAATGTCATCGCTGGTCACGGTAAGGACCTTGGCGATATCCATTACGTTTGAGCCGATGTTGCGGTGGGTAAGTTGAACCGCCTTGGGATCCTTTTCGCTGCCCGAAGTGAAAAGAATCACCAGGTTGTCGTCGGGTTCGCCCTGGTGGACCGATTTCAACAGGAAATTTAGCGGCAGCTTGGATTTAATAAGCGCTTTCACTTTATCGGCGGGGGTGATGCTTTCCATGATGTCTTCGATAAAAACCATCCCCGAAACCAGGCGGCAGCCGATCTTTTCCAGGAGGGCCCGGGAAGCGATAATGGTTTTGAAACCGCATTTTTTCTGGGCGTATTCGGCATTGCTGGCCGCACCGGTGGAGTAATTGATCATCACCGGCACCTTGCCGGCCATGAGCAAGCCCAGGACCGAAAGCATGCAGCCGGCCGAAGTGGGGATCATGATGCCGATGAAGCCGTCATGGTACTTTTTGAATTTACTGGCCAGGATCAGCGAGGCGATCAAGGCCTTGGAGTAGGTAACTTTTTTTTCAAGAGTACGGTCGATAATAGCCAGTTTTTCCGAATACTTCTTTGCGTTTTTTATGAACTCATGGTGCAAAATCATGGGCAACCTCCGGATCATTATTTTTTAACGATTCTTTATAGCACAAAATCAATTTTTTATCAGCCTGTTAGCAAAAAAAAACCCCGCGCTTTCTCTGTGATTTACAGCAGAGCATATGCTTTGTTGGGGAATTTGGAATTTCAATTGACGTATTTTACTTGATTTTGATTTTTTTATCTTTTATTTTTAGTTTTTTCATTTTTTTGGCAATTGTATTCCGATGCAATTTGACGCTTGCCGACATTTTCAACACATTGTGGTCATACTTTTCCAACAAGGCCTGCAGCAGGGTCTTTTCAAATTCCTCTGTGATCTCTTTGTAGAAAAGATATCGTGAATTGATTGCCTTGCCTGCCAAAATCTTCATTTGATTCTTGATGGTCAGTGCTTCAAACTGTTCGGCTATTTCGGTTATCTTTTTGGCAGTCATAGAATTTGATTAATTTCAGCCTGTCCCGTAGTGAGGGAGGCAGCACCTTGATACCCAAGACAATAATTCTGGCCAGATGGGGGGCCAGCTGCGAACGGTTGAGCAATTCCTGGTTTAAAGGGAAAACCAAGAAACTGTAAATGACCAATCCGGCCAGCAAAATGCCGCGCAGCAGTCCGAAAACGACTCCCAGCAAGCGATCCATGGCTTTAAGCGGGCCAACGATCAGGAATTTGCCGATCAAGTGGGTGATTATCGAACCAAATACGGCGACCAACGCCAGTAAAAACAGGAAACCGGCAAAATTGGCCAGATTGCGGTTGTCGATCCAGCTGCTCAGGAAGAGTCCGGCTTCCTGATAATAATAAAAAGCAATGACCAAAGCCGCGATCAAAAAAAACAACGAAAACAACTCACGTACCAGGCCGCGGAACAGGCCGAAAAAAACGGAAAAAAAGAGGATCAGCAAAAAAAGCAAATCCAGAATGTTCAATTCGCCGCTCATGGTTCCTGACCGGTCAGGATACGAAAAATCTCCCCATATTTCTCGGTCGTGGAGACGATCACATCGGCAGGAAGTTGCGGCGGCGGCGACTTGCGGTCCCAGGAGGAGCCAAGGAGAAAATTTCGTACGAACTGCTTGTCGAACGGCGGCGGCTCCTGCCCGGGCCTGTAGTCGTCGCGTTTCCAGAACCGCGAAGAATCGGGAGTGAAAATCTCGTCGATAAGAACCACGTTGCCCTTGTCGTCGCGGCCGAATTCGAACTTGGAGTCGGCTATAATGATGCCCTTTTCAAGGGCATAGGCGCTGGCCGCAGCGAACAACCGCAGGGAAAGAGATTTGATCTCGGCGGCAGTCTCCTCACCCAGTTGATCGGCCATCTGTTCTGAGGTAATGTTCTCGTCATGGCCCGTATCGGCCTTGGTCGTGGGCGTGAATATAGGTTCGGGGAGAGAATCGGCGAATTTCAGCCCCGGCGGTAGCTTGACCCCACAGATGGTCCCGGTTTTCTGGTATGTGTTCCAGCCCGATCCCACTATATAGGCGCGGACAATGGCTTCGATGGGAAAGGCGTCGAGTTTCTTGGCCAGAAGCGAGCGTTTTTCCAGAATATCCGCCTGGGCGGCAAATTCCAGAAGCTTTTCCGGCTCAGTGCTGATCACATGGTTGGGGATCAGGTTCTGGGTCCTAGCGAACCAGAAGCCGGCGATGCGGTTCAATATCTGCCCCTTGCCAGGGATCAGGGATGGGAGAACATAATCGAATGCCGAAATGCGGTCGCTGGAGACGATCAGCAGACGGCCGTCGACTTCGAACACATCGCGCACCTTGCCGCTTTTGAATAATTTATAAGGCAATTCTGCCTTGCCGAGCGTTTTCAATTTACCTCTCCTCGTTTGCTGTGTCGAATGGAAAGATGTATTTTATTGAATCAAAATTTGTTTGTCAATGAATCCGTAAAAAAAATATTTTCAAACGATCAATATGACGTCTCCGCAAGCTCGAAATTCGTGACACATGAAGAAAAAGCAATGCTGCATTATCCAAATCCCCCCGGCTGCGCCACCCCCCTTGAGCAAAGGGGGTTAAGAAACAAGCACTGCCAACCGAAGTAAAAAATGAAAGCTCGATCAATTGCCTTCTCCCCCCTTTATAATTGTGCCATATGGCATTGAACAGAAAAAGTTTATAATCATGGTGCATCATTGGCAAAGATCAGGCGAGTTCAAGGAGAGCATAGCTCAAGCGGAGTTTGCCAGAGCATTCGCTTTTATTTATTTTATGGGGGGTATCATGATCAATAACACGGCATTGCAAAAGTGGAGCCGTCTGGCGCAAAAGAACCTGGATCAGCAATTTGTCAACACCGTTATTAAGGGGCTTCAGTGTTCACCTTTTGAAGCGCAAGCCCTTCTTGACGCTGTTTATAAGGTGTATGCCTCCTATTTTGAGACCAGCGGCACTCTGAAGCCCGGTCAGTTTCTGTTTCAAGTGGTTGCCATTAACGCTGCTTCTAACACTCCCCTGGCCGATTGCGAACAAAAAACCGTTGTGCTTACCCTTGACGACGGGCAGGAAGACTTGCACGTAAAACGGCAGCAAGGCGTTGTTGGACTTCGGCTTCACCGTATTCAGCGCCTGGCCAACGAAGCCTTCCAGCAGGGTGGTTTGCTGACAGTTGAAGACCTGGCAAACAGACTTCTAAACTGTGGTGAGCGCACACTTTGCCGCGACATCCAGACGCTTCACAGCCAAGGCATATCACTGCCCTTGAGATCAACCATAAAAGATATGGGTCGGGCCATCTCTCATCGCTGCATCATTGTGGAACACTGGCTGCGGGGTTATGAATATGAGCAGATTGCCCAAGCCACCCATCACAGCATTCCTTCGGTGCAAAACTATATATGCAAGTTCAAGCGTGTGGTGGCTCTTGCCCTTCAGGGGTTTGATATTCATTCCATAGGCTTCCTGGTGAAACTATCATCAGTTCTGGTTGAACAGTATTATAGCCTTTATCAAAACACCCAAGCCGTTTCACATCGCCGCAAAGAACTCAGGTCATTCTTAAAAAAAAACTCTATTCCCATGGTCCCTGAAAGAGGTGTTCATGAATAAACCTCCTCACAGTCAGACGCGTTACAGTTCCGCCAAACAGCGGTTTTTAAAACCGGTCATTCAGAACTTTTTTGCCCGCGAATTTCCTCGCCTGTTTGGTCCGATCATGCGGGAAAAGCTTGCGGAGCAGCTGCTGGGTCTTATTGAAAATCTGCACCCGCCCTCCAGTCGCTTACAGCCAGGCCAAGTACTATGGAATGCCCTGGATAAAAACACGCGGGCAACTTCGGAAAAGCGGACATATATCCCCGTGATTTTATCCATTATCACCCAGCATGATATTGACAGCCTATCTCAAGGTATACCCATGTCAAAGATCACCTGCAGGGCATTGGCCAGAATATTCCGTGAAGCTTATGCTCAGGGAGGCATCCTCTCTACAAGAGATGCCGCGCTTTTGATGCTGCGGGATCCTTCCACAGTATCGGATCTCAGGCTTCAGTATGAAAAGGAAAATAGCTGTCAACTCCCTCATACGGGTCTCCTTCATGACATGGGCTCAGGCGTGTCCCATAAAACCATTATTCTACGCAAAATAATTATAGAGAAAAAAGACCCCGCTGATGTTGCCAGAGAAATCTGCCATTCCCAAAAGGCTGTGGATCGCTATCTTTATGACTACAACCGGGTAAAAACCGCTTATGAACATACTCGGGATATCGAATATGTTCATCTCGTCACCGGCCTATCAAAACACCTGATAAAACAGTACCTGGAGATCATCGCCCATGTTCCAAACTAACTCTTATGACACCTCTTTTTCTAACTTGACTTGCCATTTGGCAATAGTACCCAAGGGGGGATGAAGGGGGGATCGCCATTTTTGTTGTTATTTTTTTGGGACCGTGCTTTTATACGATCAGCATGGCGTCGCCGTAGGAAAAGAAACGGTAGTCGGCAGCGATGGCCTGGCGGTACGTCTCCTGCAGCAGGTCCAGTCCGGCAAAAGCGGCGGCCAGAATGAACAGCGAGGACCGCGGCAGGTGAAAATTGGTGAGCAGCTTGTCCACCATGCGGAAGTGGAATCCCGGGCTGATGAAAATATCGGAATCGAACTCCTGGCGCGGTTCGGACAACAGCGCGTAGCTTTCCAGGGAACGTACCGCGGTGGTGCCGACAGCAAGAAGTTTCTTGCCCTGCCCTTTCAAAGCCTGGATGCACCGGGCCACTTCGGCATCGATCCTGATTTTTTCGCTGCCCATGCGGTGACGGCTGATATCCTCGGCTTCGATCTTTTGAAATGTTGCCTCGCCAACCTCCAGGGTTATCTCCAGCAGCGGATTGCTCGCGCGGATGCGTGACAGAACCTCTGGAGTGAAATGCAGCCCGGCTGTGGGAGCGGCAATGGAACCGGCATTCCGGGCATAGATTGTCTGATAGCGCTCCAGGTCGAAACTGCGATAATGAATCGCTTCAGCGGATCTGCGCTTGATATAAGGCGGCAGCGGTGCATAGCCCTGGGCCAGGACCTGCTCATATTCACGGTTGCAAAGCAGCAGGCGCCGGCCGCGCCGACCCGTTTCGAGCACCTCGGCCTCCAGCCCGTCCGCGCCGCAGAATATCGCTCCCAGGTTGAAATACTTTGCCGGCTGGCAAAGAACTTCAACTTTTTTGTCGCCCAGGTTCCGCACCACCAGCATTTCCCCTGCCTTGCCGCCGATGCGGCCCAGCAGGCGGGCCGGCCGCACCCGCGAATTGTTCATGACCAAAAAATCGTCGGCAGCGAGCA